>NZ_UCNW01000005.1 GCF_900474185.1 Synechococcus sp. UW69
GGAAGGGCAGGAGAGCCCTGCCTGGTTCCGAGTGTAACGGAAGTTTGCGCTGTGTGTCCATAGCTTGCGCTGTGTGTCGGCAGTTTGCGAAACCAACGCCGAAGCGGGGCGCGTCGTCAGAACAAGGTTTCCGAAAGACTTAAGATTCATGAGACTCACCAGGGCAATCTTTGGTTCTGATCCGCTGGATGCAAGCCGGCCATCGCCTGGAGGAGACCGTTCCCCTGGCTCAGGCCCGTCACAGGCGCATGGAGCTGGAGGCTCAGGGTGCAACGGTTTATTGGAGTGAACGGCTGGCCCGAGGCCATTACTGCTGAGAGGCTGGGGCCAATTAGTGAGGGCCCATGCAGCGTTTAATCCAACTGCTTTGCCTTGGGGTTGCTTCCGTTGGCCTGACCAGCTGTGGGCTGTTGCCCTCCGGCAGCGACAAGCCAGACGCCAACGCGCGCGCTTCGCTTGAACAGCTTGAGCAACGACTCAACCAGCTGGAGCAGGAGCTTGAGGCACTGAGATCTCCCGACAGCAAGACCCCGGCAGGCCCCCTCCGCTCCCTCACCTTGCGGATCGGCACCGAGGATGACCGACTTCGGATGTACTGGGCCGACGGCCAGACGAGCAATCTGATCTGCTCTCAAGAGGGCAAGGGTGTCTGGGCCTGTGGTTGAGCTGGGCACAACAGCTGCTGCAATGCCGGCAGCCAGGCTTCCTCTACAGGCCAGACCTCGCGGCGCGTGAAGGAAAAGGCGATGCTTTTTTCGGCATAGGCCGCTTCGTTCACAAACACCGGGATCTCGCCATCAACCCAGAGCTCACCGTGATCCGTCCCGTCCGCAGCTCTGAACATGGCCTGCGAAGAAGCGATGCTCTGCCAGTCGCGCCCTTGAAGCTCGGGATGAACAAGGGCAAGCGGTTCACCATCCTCGCCCTTCGGAAGATCGCGACTCCCCAAGTGTCGATGCACCACAAGAGCACCCGGAAGCCGGGCAGATCCCTGACGAACCTGGTCCAAGGCCCTTAGGCAGGTTTCCAAGCCAAGACGGGTCTGCTCAACGATCTTGGCGTTCAGGACACCTTGAGGCACGGGGCCAACCTCAATCACCAGTCCGCAGGGCCAGCATTCCACCAGGAAACCAGTCTGCTGGGCATCCGCTTCATGCAGATAGATCGGCAGGCCGAGAGCCTCCTGAACCAGAGCGGCGAGGGCAAGATCGGCAGGCCGACGCCCGTAAACCACCAGTGAATTGCCCATGGCTGCTGTGGTGCTGTGCAGATCAAGTGCCACGGCACACGGTTGCTCTCCGTTGAAGCCATGCAGCCGAAGGAGTTCGCCTGCTCGCTGGAATTCCAATCCAGAGGTCTCCCGATCCAACAGATCCGGGAGAAAACAGCGGTTGAGGTCGCGATCGACGTAGCGGCAGCGACGGTGCAACGCCTCGGGGTTGCCGATCACCCTCTGCACCAGCAGCCCAGCCGCATCAATCAGATCAGGGTTGGCCTGCCACTGCTGCAGCAACCAGGGGGCATTCACCTCATTCCCATGGGTGCCGGCCACCACCAGAACGCCACAGCTGGTCATGGACATAGCGCTCGGGGTTCTGACTGAAGCACGACTCCCAGCGAAGATAAAAGCGATCCAAACCGAGCCATGTCGATCCCACCTGTTGTGGTCAGTGCCGCCCGTTGCGGCTGGCGATGGCAATGGCAACGGCTCATGGGTGGGCTGGGGCCAGCCGATACCGGAGGCAATTACACCCGCCCGAGCAGCGATCCGCTCCCCCCACCGACCCTGAACCGCGAGGAGCTGCTCCAACGCAGCCCAACTCAACGCCCTCTCCTCGTGATCGGGCGCAGTTGTCCCTGGGCGCATCGCACCTGGTTGGTGCATCAGTTGCGAAATCTTCAAGACAGCGTCAACCTCCTGGTCGCGACAGCGGATCACAACGCCGGGCGCTGGGCGCTCAACCCTGCCTGGGAAGGCTGCGACACGCTTCTAGCGCTGTACCGGCACTGCGGCGCACCACCGACCTACCGGGCCACCGTTCCTGTTCTGGTGGACCCCAAGACCCGCACCCTGCTGGGCAACGACAGTGCTCCACTGGTGGAGCTGTTGAACCGCTGGCCGATCAAAGGCTCAGTCATCGACCTCGCACCGCCGGAGACGGCCGACAGGATCGAGGCCTGGCAAGCCCTGCTGCAACCAGCGGTGAATGACGGTGTTTACCGCTGTGGTTTCGCCCGCAATCAAGCGGCCTACGACCGCGCCGAAGCCGATCTCTTCGCTGCCCTCGATACGGTGGAGCAGAGCCTGGAGATCAACGGCCCATGGCTGTGTGGCACAACATTGAGCCTGGCGGATGTGCGGCTGTTCCCCACACTGATCCGCTGGGAGCTGGTCTACGCACCACTGTTTGGCTGTAGTCGGCGCCCGCTCTGGCACTACCCGAACCTCTGGCATTGGCGACAACGGCTGTACGCCTTGCCTGGCATCGCCGACACCTGCGACGGCAACGCTTGGCGGCAGGACTATTTCGGCGCCTTATTTCCCCTCAATCCCGGTGGGATCGTTCCAGCCGGTCCAGACCTGAGCACACTGGTAAACAGCACGGCTCCGTCGGGATGACCAGCGCAGATCCAACCTTTGACGGTGTCTACGGCACCTACTCCATCACAGATATCGACCGCCAGGAGGTGCGTTCCTATCGGATCGCCCTGTTGATCACTGGCCTCAGCCTGGCCGCAGGACTGCTGCAGTGGTGGCAAATCGGAAGCACCTGGGCTTGGGTCTGGGTGCTTCCAATCGCCACTGCACTGGGGCTGTCCCTGCGTTGGATTCACATCTATCTCCGCCCTCTGCACCGCGCTCTTCAACTGTTTTGGCTCACCGGTTGCATCGGTTGGGGCGCCCTGCTGATGCATGCAGGACCCTCCACAGCCCTTGCCACCCTGCGAGATCAGCCGTTGTGGATCCTGGCCGTCGGCCCCCTGTTCGCAGCCTTGGCAGGGATCGGCTTCAAAGAGTTTTTCTGCTTCCAAAGACCCGAAGCCATCGGTCTGACCTTGCTGCTGCCAGCAGCACTGCTGGGACATCTGCTGGGGCTGATCAGCGGGTCTTTCTGCCTGGTCTTGTTGGAGAGTGCAGCGTTGCTGCTGGTGCTGCTGGCCCTGCGGAAATTCGGCATGGATGCGGCAGCAGATGTGGGCGATAAGAGTGTGTTTGCTTATCTGGACGGTCAACTGCCAGCAGGCACGCCGTGAGTCTGATCAGCCTGGTGGGTGCCGCCAAGGATTTTGGAATCCGCACCCTCTTCTCCGGCCTCGATCTCCACATCGGGGAAGGTGAAAGGCTGGGGCTAATCGGCCCCAATGGCAGCGGCAAATCCACCCTGTTGAAAGTTCTGGCGGGGAAGGAGCCGCTCGGTGAGGGGGAACGACGCTGTTCACCCCGGCTTCGAGTGGAGCTGGTGGGCCAGGAGAGTCGCATCACCCCTGGGCTATCTGTGCTGGAACAGGTGCTGGAAGGCTGCGGTGCCAAACGGGATCTGCTGTTGCGATTCAGCTCCCTCAGCGACGCGGTTGCCACAGACCCCAGCAATGAAGCTCTGCTCTCGGAGCTGGGTCAGCTCAGCCAACGGATGGATGAAGAGGAAGCCTGGAGCCTGGAGCAGCAATGCCGGGAAGTGCTGCAAAAATTAGGCATCAGCGATCTCCAACGCCCGGTCGACGACCTCTCCGGGGGCTATCGCAAACGGGTGGGACTGGCGTCAGCCCTGGTGGCCTGCCCAGATGTGCTGTTGCTGGATGAACCCACCAACCATCTCGATGCCGCCGCGGTGGAGTGGTTACAGAGCTGGCTGGATCGCTATCCAGGCGCCCTGGTGCTGGTCACCCATGACCGCTACGTGCTCGATCGGGTGACACGGCGAATGGTGGAGGTCGACCGAAGTCAAGCGCGCACCTACCAGGGGAACTACAGCACCTTTCTGCAACACAAAGCAGAAGAAGACGCCTCGGAAGCGGCGTCAGCGGCCAAGTTCAAAAGTGTGCTGCGCCGTGAACTGGCATGGCTACGGCAGGGGCCCAAGGCCCGCAGCACCAAACAAAAAGCGCGCTTGCAACGCATCGAAGCGATGCGCGAGCAGAAACCGAACCAGGCCAAGGCGAAGCTCGAGATGAACGGCATCAGCCGTCGCATCGGAAAACAGGTCATTGAAGCCGAGGCGGTTGGCGTGACAGCCGATGGCTCCAGCGAAGGCCATCTTCTGCTGGATGGCTTCAGCTACAGCTTCAGCCCAGAAGACCGCATTGGCATCATCGGCCCCAACGGCAGCGGCAAATCCACCTTGCTCGATCTCATCGCTGGACGGAGAGAGCCCACCCAGGGGTCTCTGCGCCTTGGGGAAACCGTTCACATCGGCTACCTGGACCAGCACACCGACGCCTTCGACCAAGGCAAAGGACTCGAACGCAAGGTGATCGAATTTGTCGAGGAAGCGGCCAGCCGTATCGATCTGGGGGGTGAGCAGGTCACCGCATCACAACTGCTGGAACGCTTTCTGTTTCCACCCGCCCAGCAGCACAGCCCCTTGGCCAAGCTCTCTGGAGGCGAGCGCCGGCGACTCACCCTCTGCCGAATGCTGATCCAGGCGCCCAACGTGCTGCTGCTGGACGAACCCACCAACGATCTCGATGTCCAAACCCTCAGTGTTCTCGAAGACTTTCTCGAGGACTTCCGGGGCTGCGTGATTGTTGTCTCCCATGACCGTTACTTCCTCGATCGCACCGTCGATCGTTTGTTCTCCTTTGAAGAAGGACGGCTGAACCGTTTTGAAGGGAACTACAGCGCGTTTCTTGAGCGGCAACGCCAAGAGGAACGGAACCAGAACGTGGTGTCCAAACCCTCGGCCCCAAAACAGGAACGCAGCCGCGAGACCAAGCGCGAGGGCCCGCGTCGTCGGAACTTCAAGGAAAACAAGGAGCTTGCTCGTCTTGACCAACAGCTCCCAGAACTGGAGCTGCAGAAAGGCAATCTTGAACAGCAAATGACACGAGAGGGTGCTGATATGGCGAAGCTGAGCCTGGATTTGGCTGATCTAATCTCCCGAATCGAACAGGCCGAAGAACGCTGGTTGGAACTCAGCGAATTAGCGCCATGAACAACGATCTGAGCCGGTAGCTGTAGCCACGGATACCACCGCTTCAAGTCAACGTTGTCGGAAGGTCATGGGGGTGGATTCCACCACTCCAAAACCGATGAATCGCCGTAAGGTGAGACGAGGCCACGGTCTGTATTTATGAAGTCCATCGAAGAGCACATCCAGAAGGATCAATCGGAGATCCAAGCAGCCAAAGCTGCTGGAGACGATGCCAAGGTTCGTCACCTCACCGAAGAGCTCAAGTCGCTGGAGGAATACAAGGAGCATCACCCCGGCGACAGCCACGACCCCACCTCCCTTGAGCTGCATTGCGAGGCCAATCCCGATGCAGATGAGTGCCGCGTCTACGACGACTAACGCAACGAGCCCAGGGAATCCAACGGGGGCTTAGTAGTCCTCGTTGTAGTCGGAGGGGCTGCCGGTCAGGCTGCAGACGACAGCCTCCTCTTTGCGCATTTGCTTGACTTCAGCGATGGGTCGACCCATCCGCTGGAGTACCACAATGTCCTCTTTCGTTTGGCAACGAGCGATCACGCCGCCTTTGTTGTCGAGACAGGTGTAGAAGGTCATGTCATGCGAGAGACCACTCCCGTTATGGCTCCACATCGCATATCCCACAAGCATCCGTGTGGCCGAAAACACGGAAACATTTCGTGCGATCTGACTCAAACCCCGAGCTCCGCCCAAGTGGATGCCAGCAACTGATCAAGGTTGGCTCCCATTGCAGCGGAAATGCTCAACACAGGGCGACCGCTCGCTGTTTCAAGATCCTTGAGAAGCTTGGGAAGATCCTCCTCTAAGACCAGCTCCTGCTTGTTAATCGCCAACAAACGCGGTCGATCGACGAGGCCATGGCCATAGGCCTCTAACTCCTGCTCGACAACGTGCAGGTCAGCCACAGGATCCTCAGCACCGGCGTCAACCAAGTGGATCAGCAGGCGGGTGCGCTCGATGTGACGCAGAAAATCATGCCCAAGACCTGCACCCTGGGCAGCCCCTTCAATGAGCCCCGGAATATCGGCGAAAACAGTTCCATCCCCACTGGGTCGGCGCACAACACCAAGGTTCGGAACCAACGTGGTGAAGGGGTAATCGGCAATCTTGGGTCGCGCAGCAGACAGCACGGCGATCAAGGTGCTCTTTCCGGCATTGGGAAGACCAATAATGCCCACCTCAGCAAGCAACTTGAGTTCCAGCTGCAGGGGCCATTCCTCACCCTCACGGCCCTCAGTGAATTTCTCAGGCGCACGGTTGCGATTGCTGAGGTAGTGGGCATTGCCCAGACCACCACGGCCACCGAAAGCGACGGTGAGACGCTCGCCCGGAGTCGTGAGATCACCAAGAAGGATGCCGGTCCGCAGGTGTCGGACTTCGGTGCCGCAAGGCACCTTGATCACCAGATCCTTTCCCGAGGCGCCGGTGCACTTGTTCGGACCACCACGCCGACCGTCATCGGCAGCGAACAGGCGTTTGTATTTGAAATCGAGCAGAGTTTGCAGGTTGCTGTCGGCCTCAAGGACCACAGGTGCCCCATTGCCGCCGTCACCGCCGGAGGGACCTCCAGCAGGCACGTACTTTTCTCGGCGGAAAGCAGCGATACCGTCGCCGCCGCGCCCACCTCGGACCGTGATCCGTGCCTGATCGATGAACTGCACGGTGCTGCCGGCTCAATCCAATCCATAACCCTAAGATTCAGCCGATGCAGTTCTGCCGTTGGCCGGCGTCCGTTTCGAAGACCTCAGCAAGACCTACCCAGCACGCGGCGGTGGGGATCCCGTTGAAGTGATTCGTCAGTTGAATCTGACAATCCAAAATGGCGAATTCTTGGTGCTGGTCGGCCCCTCGGGTTGCGGCAAAAGCACCTTGCTCCGACTCCTCGCTGGTCTTGACAGGCCCACAAGCGGCGAGATCAGGATCGGAACCCGGCCCATCAGCGATGTGCCGCCTGCGCGCCGCAACGTCGCGATGGTGTTCCAGAGCTACGCGCTCTACCCGCATCTCAATGTGCGGGACAACCTCAGCTTCGGCCTACGAAGAAGCCAATCGAGATCCACACTCCAACGCATCCAGGATCAAGCCTTTCGAGCCACGCGATCGTTACCAAATCCACTGCGTGTGCGATCTGTCAGGGAGCAAAGGATCGAGACCAGGATTGACACCGTCGCTAAATCACTGGAATTGACTGAGTTGCTCGACAGATGGCCGAAGGAACTGTCTGGTGGCCAAAAACAACGGGTCGCCCTCGGACGGGCCATGGCGCGAAATCCTGAGGTGTTCCTAATGGATGAACCCCTCAGCAATCTGGACGCCAAGCTCAGAACGAGCACGCGTCAAAGGATTGTCGAACTGCAGCGAGAACTGGGGACAACAACTGTTTATGTCACCCATGACCAAGTCGAAGCTATGACCATGGGACACCGCATCGCGGTACTAAACCAAGGGCGATTGCAACAACTTGGGACGCCCATGGAGTTGTACCAATGGCCCTCCAATATCTTCGTCGCCCAATTCATAGGGAGCCCACCGATGTGCCTAATGCCAGTCACTGTGGGACCGAACGCAACCCTCATCCTGGGCGGGAAACGCATACAAGTTGAGGGGGAAATGATGGAGCAATTGCTTCGAAGAGAAGGCCAAAATCTCACTGCCGGATTGAGACCAGAACATTGGCATCTGGCACCCGCAACGAACAGAAACCTAAAAGCAAAAGTGAGCCATTGCGAACGTCTTGGTAATGAACAGATCTTGACGTGCCGACTCGAAGATGGAGGGCATCTAATACAAGTAAGAAGCACTCCGGAGGTCAATGTGAACCCAGGCGATCAAATCAACCTGGAATCTGATCCAACCGGATGGAGACTCTTTGATGACGATGGAGAAGCGATCCGAGACCAACAGTTATCGGCGCTTTAACCCTCCGCGAACAGACCACAAACCGAAGCATTAGCCCTGCTTCATTTGGAAGCAAACTCAAATGAATTCGGTTGAGAAAAGGGTGCATAGCGTGGAGTCAAACCCACTGATTTCAAACCCAACACCTGAGCTCTACATCAACACCTGATCGCAACATCTGGGATGAACCGACTGGCTGTTTACCCTCACCGCACCCAGACAACACTGCACCCCGGTCCGCCGTCCCCCTGTTCGGCATCCGTCACCCGTTCCACGTAAGGCACCGTATCCAGCCAACTGCGCAGGCCACGCTTGAGCTTGCCCGTTCCGATGCCATGGATCACCCACACCGGGCCATTGGCGCTGCGGAGGCGTTCTTCGACCGCCGCTTCGGCCTCATGCACCCGCAGGCCACGCACATCCACAGTGTTGCGGCTGGTGCGCACCTGCGCACCAGCGCCGCTTGCAGAACGAGTTTGCACCTTCACCACAGGCTTAGGGGGCGGCTCAGGCTTGCGACCATCAAGACTCTCCACAGCAACGAGATCCACCGTGGTGCGCATCACCCCGCAACGGACCGTGAGTTGAAGGCCGTCATCGGTAATGGCTAAGACATCCGCAGCTTTGCCAAGAGCCAACAACCGCACGCGATCACCCACCGCCGGACGCCACCCCGGCTTGGGTGCACCCCGTTCAGGGGTCGGGCGGTGATGGTCTTCCAATGTGCGGAGCCGTTGGCCAGCCCTCCGGGCGGTTTCCCCATCGGCACGCTCATCACGAAGCCGGCGAATCAGCGTGCGGACCTCTTTCTGCCCTTTACGGATCGACTGCTCTAACCGCTGACGGCCCTGCTCCTGGCGTTGCGCTGTCTGCTGCTTTTGCTTCTGCCAGCGCTGCAGCAACTCCTCGTGCAGAAGCTCGGTGCGGGCCAGCAGTGCTGCCGCGTCTTCCGCCGCGGCCTGCTGGCGCTGACGTTGCTCCTCCAAGCCGCGAATCACACTGTTCACCTCACCATCACCTCCAGGAGCTAGGAGCTGCTTCGCCTGCTGAAGGACGTCGGGGTCAAGGCCCAACCGCGTCGCGATCGCCAGCGCATTGCTGCGTCCAGGAATTCCCCACAGCAATTCATACGTGGGAGACAGCGTTTCAGGGTTGAAGGCCACAGAGGCATTCTCAAAACGAGCGTCGTCGTATTTCAGGGCCTTGAGTTCACCGAAATGAGTGGTTGCGATCGTGAGTCGGGCTCGTTCAGCAAGAGCCTTGAGCAAAGCCGTGGCCAAGGCCGTTCCCTCGCTGGGATCCGTTCCGGCACCCACCTCATCCAGCAGCACCAGAGCGGGAGCACCACCCCCCTGCAATGCCTCCAGGATGCGCCCAATTCGCTTCACATGACCACTGAAGGTGGACAGGCTCTGCTGCAGGGATTGTTCATCACCGATATCCGCCAGCACCTGAGCACACCAGGGCAATGAAGGTTGCCCCGCACAGGGCAAGAGCATGCCGGCGCGCGCCATCAGTGCAGCGAGACCGATGCTTTTCAGAGTGACCGTCTTGCCACCCGTGTTCGGCCCAGTGATCGCAACCACCCGCAGCTCCGGCGATACCTCCACAGAAATCGGAACCACCGGAGGCCCTTCCGCCCGTTTGTGCTGCCAAACCAACAGGGGATGCCTGAGACCTCTGAAGCTGAAGGGAGCGTCCTTTGTCTCCTCAAGCTGGGGAGCCACACCTCCAAGCCAGCGGCCGTAGCGCCCACGAGCCAAAGCAAGATCAAGGGTTCGCAGCACGGCTGCCAGTTGGTTGAGAGCAGAGGCTTCCTCCGACACCAGAGCGCTCAGCTCCGCCAACACCTTGCGTTCCTCATCCCGGATGCGGGATTCCAGCTCCACCAGCTTGTTGCCGAGGGTGAGCACCGAGCGGGGTTCCACAAAGAGGGTGCTGCCTGAGGCCGAACTGTCGTGAACCTGACCCGGCACCTGGCTCACCGCACCGGCCTTCACCGCCAGAACCGGACGGCCATGACGCTCGGCGATCACACTGTCCTGCAGGGATGGGGCCAAGCGCCGCAGCAACTCCTGCAGCTTGTCTCGACGATCCTGGCGGAGACCATGCCATTGATGCCGAAGCGCCGACAACGCAGAGCTGGCACGATCGGCAATACGACCACCCTCCTCTAGGGCAAATTTGAGCCGCTGCTCCAACTCCGGCAGCGTCACCATGGTTTCAATCAGGCTGGTGCAAACCGGGCGCAGCTCGGGCTCGTCGATCTGACGGCGCAGACGACGGGCCGCTGCCAATGTTTCCGCCACGGCCAAAAGCTCCTCCCCGGAAGCCACACCCCCTTTGCTGCAGCGCAGCACCACCGGCATCAGGTTCTGAACCCCGCGAAAGCTGAGACCCCCTTCAGTGAGGTCATCAAGCACCGCCATTTCAACGGTCTCGGCCAGGCGTGTTCTCGACTCCGCCAGGCTGGCCGGCAACGGCTGTAGCCGCGCAGCATCACGACCCATGCCGGTGCTCGCAAAGCCGCTGAGATGGTCACAAACCCGGTGCCACTCCAGCAGTTCGAGTGTTTCCTGCTGAGCCCGGTCCGCCTCTTGACTCAAGTCAACTGCAATTGGAGGGGATGCCACCGGGGGGTTCATAAAGCATTTCGAGCCAGTTGCCTTCCGGATCTTTTAGATAAAAAGACGCCGTACCGTCGCGGTGGTCATGGACGGCACCAACGTGCACACCCTGCGATTTGAGACGGTCGTGAATCACATCAACCTCAGCACGATCGCGAAAATGGAAGGCGAAATGTGGGCCAGCGGCCTTGTAATCCGGGCCTAACAAGGCGAGTCCATCGCGACCTTCCCCGGCTTCCAGGTAGCACCAATCGTCGGCGCGCCAGACCAGGCGCATCCCCAAATCGGTGTAGAAGGCAACAGCCCGATCAACATTCTCAACGCGGATCGCCACGTGCCCGAGGCGATCCACACCCGTCGATTGATCAACTGTTGCCATCGGATCAGGCCTCCTTCAACCAGGCCGCTGCATCGCAGGCGTGGTACGTGAGAATCAGATCGGCACCGGCGCGCTTGAAGCTCAGCAACGTCTCCAAAACGACGGCCTTTTCATCGATCCAGCCCCGTTCCGCCGCGGCCTTGACCATCGAATACTCACCACTGACGTTGTAGGCAGCGATGGGGAGTTCTGATTCCTGGCGAAGGCGGTGGATGATATCGAGATAGGCCAAACCAGGCTTCACCATCATGATGTCGGCGCCCTCCTGCTCGTCGAGCTGGGCTTCGGTGATGGCCTCCCGAGCATTGGCGGGATCCATCTGATAGGTGTCTTTGTTTTTGGGGATCGGCTTGCTGCCAGCGGCACGCGGCGCTGAGTCGAGAGCTTCCCTGAAGGGTCCGTAATACGCGGAGGAATACTTCGCTGTGTAGCTGATGATCCCCACATGTTCGAAGCCTTCATCGTCGAGGGCTTCACGGATGGCTCCAACGCGGCCATCCATCATGTCGCTGGGACCGATCAGATCAGCACCCGCTTCAGCCTGCACAACCGCCTGCTTGCAGAGCAGTTCAATGGTCTCGTCGTTGAGCACGACTCCGTCCTGACTGACGATCCCGTCATGACCATCACAGGAGTAGGGATCCAGGGCGACATCGGTCATGATCGCCATCTCTGGAATGGCTTGTTTGATCTGGCGAATCGCGCGCGGAATCAAGCCGTTGGCGTTGAAACACTCAGCACCATCTTCTGTTTTCAACCCCTCCGAGACCTTCGGGAAGAGAACGATGCATCGCACCCCAAGGTCGTAAGCGCGCTGAACTTCTCCGGTGAGGGAGGCCAGACTCCAACGGCTGGCACCTGGCATCGCACCGATCGGCTCCACCTCGGTGCCTTCATGCACAAAGAGGGGATAAATGAAGTCTGCAGCCGAGAGGCTGTGCTCACGCACCATGGCGCGCAGCGCGGGTGTACGCCGAAGACGACGGGGGCGGTAGGTGAGCTCCATCAGACCCAAACACAAGGTGTGATCGTAAGGGTCACCCGATCAGAGGGCCGCAGAACGAAGCCACTCTTGACGTGGATGTCCCGTGCGCTTGGCACGCAACTGCTCGAGCAGACGACGCTCCTCCTCACTCCAGGAGGACGGCATGGACAGTGTCAGCGTGAGGAAGAGATCACCGCGACCTGACTTCGCAGGCCAGCCTTTGCCCTTAAGCCGAAGGCTGCGGCCTGGGGCGGTGCCTGCTGGAATGCTGACCTGCGCCTCACCATCTGGGGTCATCACGGAGACCATGCCTCCAAGGGCCAGTTCATCAAGGCTGACAGGCAGATCAGCACGCAGCTGATCCGACTCCAACCGCCAGATCGGGTGCTCCTGAATCTTGAGATTGAGATAGAGATCGCCACGCCGACCGGTTCCGGGTTGCAGGTTGCCCTTGCCCTTCAATCGAAGCCGAGAGCCGGTCTTCACTCCCGCAGGGATGCGCACTTGAACGCGCTCGTTGTTGACAGACAAGCTGCGCTCGCCACCCCGAAAGGCTTCCGCAAAACTCACATTGACCGAGGCCTCGGCATCCAGATTCACCGGAGGTCGTGAGGGCTGGGCGCCACGGGGAAAACCTCCTCCTGCGAATCCGCCTCCAGGAAATCCACCCCCCGGGAAACCGCTCCCTGCCGGCCCACCGAAACGTCCCAGCAGGTCGTTAATGAAATCGTCGAAGTTGCCGTAGCGACCGAAGTCGACGTCCATGCCGGGTGCTGCTCCCCCGCCCATGCCACCGGCCTGATTCCAGTACTGGCCGAATTGCTCATAACGACGCCGTTTCTCCGGGTCGGAGAGCACTTCGTAGGCTTCACTGATCTCTTTGAAACGCGCCTCAGCCTGCGCATCACCAGGGTTGACGTCGGGATGATATTGCCGCGCCAAGCTGCGGAAAGCTTTCTTGATGGCATCAGCGTCGGCACTGCGATCAACACCGAGCACCTGGAAATAGTCCTTGTATCCGCTGCCTGCCATACCCATTCAGTGGTCTTCCTATTTTCACCGCAAAGAGCCTGCGTTGTTGCTTCCGCATGGAGGGAAGCCCGAACGCATCAATGCGACCTAGCTTCGGGCCATTAGCTGCATCGGCATGCGAGGCGTTGCTTCATCCCTGCTGGCAACCGTGCTGCTCGCGGCTGGCGGAGCCGTCGCACCGGGACTGGCCGCTCCATGGGCCAGCACGATCGGGGAGCCCCTGCGCGACTCCAGCCCCCAGGCCGTCGAACTCACGGATCATCTAAGGGCAATTGGAGCCAGGTTTTACGGCGCTTGGACATGCCCGGCGTGCTTCAAACAGATGAACCTTTTTGGCAAACAGGCCGGAGCGAAGCTGCCCTATGTGGAGTGCCGCAAGCCGGAGACGCTGCCGAAGCAAGCCGAATCCTGCAGCGCTGCAGACATCCGGGCCTATCCCACCTGGGTTCTTCCCGATGGACGCCGAAAAGTTGGCGTTCAGTCTCTGGATGCCCTGAGCCGCTGGAGCGGGCTGAACTGACATGGCCTTGATTAACGGCTTGCATCGGCGCAACATCCGAGGCGACCTGCTCGGAGGCCTGACGGCAGCCGTGGTGGCCCTGCCCCTCGCCCTGGCCTTCGGCAATGCGGCCCTTGGGCCAGGCGGCGCCATCTATGGCCTTTATGGCGCCATCGTTACCGGTTTTCTGGCGGCCCTGCTCGGGGGGACCCCCGCCCAGGTCAGCGGACCCACCGGACCCATGAGCGTCACCGTGGCGGGCATTGTGTCCAGCCTGGCTGCCGTCGGAATCAGTCGTGACCTGAGTGCCGGCGAGATGCTGCCGCTGGTGATGGCCGCTGTCGTTATCGGTGGTGTATTTGAAGCCCTGCTCGGGATACTGCGGCTGGGGCGCTTCATCACCCTGGTGCCCTATTCGGTGGTCTCCGGCTTCATGTCGGGGATCGGTTTCATCATCCTGGCCCTTCAGCTCGGGCCTTTCATCGGGGTGAGCACCCGGGGCGGCGTCATTGCATCGCTGCAGTCGCTGATCAACGCACCCAGCTGGAATCCAGCAGCTCTCGCCGTTGGATTGATGACGCTGGCAGTGGTGTTCCTCACCCCCTTGCGCATCCGTCAATGGGTGCCAACGCCTTTGCTGGCGCTGCTGATCGTGACTCCATTGTCGCTGCTGTTGTTCAACGACAACCGGCTACTTGATCTGGGCGTTGAGCCCATCGCCCGCATCGGATCAATCCCCGAAGGGGGCTTGCAACTCGTCCTTCCTGATTTCAGCCGGCACCTGCCGGAGCTGGTGAAAGCAGGCATGGTTCTTGCCCTGCTCGGGGCTATCGACTCGTTGCTCACCTCGCTGGTGGCCGACAACATCACCCAGACCAACCATGACTCCAACCGTGAACTGATCGGCCAGGGCATTGCCAACACAGCTGCCGGACTCCTGTCTGGGCTCCCCGGTGCCGGAGCCACGATGCGAACGGTCATCAACATCAAATCCGGAGGTCAAACGCCCTTGTCGGGCATGACCCATTCCCTGGTTCTGCTGCTCGTGCTGCTGGGGGCAGGACCTCTCGCAGCGCAGATCCCCACGGCACTACTGGCGGGAATCCTGATCAAAGTCGGGCTCGACATCATCGACTGGGGCTTTCTGCTTCGGGCCCATCGCCTGTCGGCGAAAACGGCCGCACTGATGTACGCCGTGTTGTTGATGACGGTGTTCTGGGACCTGATTTGGGGGGTTCTGGTGGGGATGTTCGTGGCCAATCTGTTGACCGTGGACGCGATCACGCGGTCTCAGCTGGAGGGGATGGAAGAAGACAACCCTGCCGATGCCAAGGATGCGCTGCACGCCAATCTCTCCCCAGAGGAGGAGGCCCTGATCCTGCGCTGCGGCAAGGCCCTGATGCTGTTCCGTCTGCGCGGCCCCCTCAGTTTTGGAGCCGCCAAAGGGATCAGTGCGCGGATGGGGTTGATCCAGAGCTACAAGGTGTTGATCCTTGACCTCACCGACGTGCCTCGCATCGGGGTCACAGCAACGCTGGCGATCGAACGCATGGTTGAGGAAGCTCAATCAGCAGGACGCACGCTGTTCATCGCCGGGGCCAATCAGGCCCTCGAGCAACGGTTGCGGCAATTCGGTGTAGAGGGTGTACTGCGGCCTTCCAGGCTGGATGCTTTGCAGGAGGCCGCTCAGCTGATCTGACTGATGTCCACCCCACACGAGTGCATGCGCACATCCTCAGGACTGACCAGCTCTCCCTCCAGCGCCTTCACTTCGGCCTGAGCAAGCACTTGCAAGCGCTGCACAATCACATCCCGCGGGTAGCGCTCCTCGCACAGCACCCAGTACAGCCCGAAGTGGCGGGCTTCACTCGCCAGCAGATCGCGATAAAGATCCCTCAACTGCGGATCCGGACTGTGCTCCGCCAGCAAAGCCATGCGCTCATGGCTGCGGGCTTCGATCAAGCCAGCCACAAGGAAAGAATCGAGCATTCTTTGCGGCTCGCCTTTGCGGATCTGTCGGGCGAGTTCCGCTCCATAGCCCGGGGAGGGAATCGGTTCCAGGTAACGCCCCCGTGCCTTGATCAGCGCCAGAACCTGCTCGAAGTGCTCAAGCTCTTCCCGCGCCAGAGGGCTTAGAGCTTCACCCAGACCGGGCTCGCAGAGGTAGCGAAACATCATCTGCACAGCAGCCCCAGCAGCTTTGCGTTCGCAATGGGCGTGATCGATCAGCACCTCCATTGGCCGGGCATTGGCCTGCTCCACCCAGCTCCCACTGGTGGGGGCAGCCAACCAGCGGATCGACGCGACCGTTTTCTGCGGCACGGTGAGGGTCATGCGCTCGGCCTCAGGTGGCTGAGCAATCCTTTCAAAGCAAGGCTGTAGCTCGCTGGTCCGAATCCGCAGACGACACCGACGGCGCACTCGGAAAGAAACGAGTGATGGCGAAAATCTTCCCGAGCGTGGGTGTTGCTCAAATGAAGTTCCACGTAGGGGATTGCAACGCCGGCAAGGGCATCGCGAATCGCGATGGACGTGTGGGTGTAAGCCCCAGCGTTGATCAGGATTCCATCGCTACGCCCCATCGCCTGGTGAATCCGATCGACCAGGGCACCTTCGAAATTGCTTTGGAAACAGTCCAGTTGGATTGATTCTTGCTCCGCCTCTCGGGTCAGTGCTGCCTCGATATCAGCCAGAGAGGACTGGCCATAGATCCCTGGCTCACGCTGGCCCAACAGGTTCAGATTTGGACCGTTCAGCAGCAGAACGTGCATGGCTGGAGGCCGCCTCAGTTCGCCAGATCGTATCGAGATCGTGGGGAAGGACACACCGACTGGTAAGTTCTTGCGGTGTGGTTCGGGTCGGTGCCCGAGTGGTTAATGGGGGCGGACTGTAAATCCGCTGGCTCTGCCTACGTTGGTTCAAATCCAACCCGGCCCATCCTCCACATGCCCTTGTAGCTCAGCGGTAGAGCACTCCCTTGGTAAGGGAGAGGTCTCGAGTTCAAGTCTCGACAAGGGCTTACTTCCTCCCCTCGGCACCAGGGGAGACTTCTCTCGAACCGAGGACAACTGCTGATTGCAGACCAAGACCTCGGCTGTCGGCTGATCCGAGGATCCAGAGCACGGAACTGTCGGGCTCCAGAGAGAAGGGCAAGTGTTCTGAGCGACTGCGGTTGATCAGAACCCGTAGGCCATCCGCGACTCCCTCCAGTCCGTCTGTTCCATGGACTGACCACTGCAGGCCATCCCGACGCAGAGCTCCATGGGCTCGACGAAGTTCAGCGAGCGATTGAATAAAAGGACGTAGATCTGCTGTCCAAGGGACATCCCAGGGATAGGCCTCACGGCAGGAGGGGCCAGGCCCGCCAGATGGACCTGGTTCAGGACCACCTGCAAGAGCAGCCTCTGTCCCGTAGTAGATGCAGGGCGCTCCTGGGTGAAGAAAGAGCAGCAACAGTGCCAACTTCAAGGCAGCCAAGTCGTTGCTGAGGCTGTGAAGCGCTCGGGGGACGTCATGGCTGTCGAGCAGATTCATCTGAGCCCTGTTCACCACATCCCGATAGGAGCTCGCTGTCGTCGTCCAGATGGTCAACAGGGCCTGGCCATCAAGGGGATCAAGGGGGTACTCAGGGTTGCGATAGTCCCGGCGCAGCGTCTCACCGGCGGCCCAGCAAATGCTGCTCCAACCAAGCCGGTAATTCATCACGCCATCGAAGTGGTCGCCCTGCAGCCAGGCCGTTGCATCACCCCACACTTCTCCAACAATCCAGGCATCCGGGTTGGTGGACCGCACCATCTGCCGGAACTCCACCCAGAAATCGGCAGGGACCTCTGCTGGAACGTCGAGACGCCAACCATCGATCCCACGTTCAAGCCAGTGACGGCCGACCGCCAGCAGATGCTCCCGGACACCAGGGTTCCCATGGTTGAACTTGGGCAGATCAGGCAATGCCCACCAGCAGTCGTATCCGCAGTCCTCGCCTTCCGCGGGATAGGGCTGGAGGGGCCAACGGTGCACATGGAACCAATCCCGGTACGGCGAATCCGCACCGTTCTCCACCACGTGATGAAAGGCCCAAAAGCCTCGGCCGCAATGGTTGAACACACCATCAAGAACCAACTTCATGCCGCGCTGATGCACAGCGTCGATGAGTTCCGTGAGAGCTGCGTTGCCCCCCAGCAGAGGATCAACCTCGAAGTAGTCGTAGGAGTGATATCGATGGTTGGCGGCTGAGCTGAAGATGGGCGTGAGATAAAGGCAGGTGATGCCCATGGCTTGCAGCTCATCGAGAGCATCAATCACGCCATAGAGATCCCCGCCCTGAAATCCCTCTTCCCGAGGGTCCGTCCCCCATGGCTTCAGGGCGAGATGACGCTGCGCATTGACCCGATCACTGCGCCGGAAACGGTCGGGAAAGATCTGGTAGAGCACCGCATCGGCAACCCAAGCAGGTGGGTCTCGAAACGGAGTGATCGCTCCCAAAACCTTTGCAGTCAGCCAACTCCTGGCTAGCAGGAGAGAAAGACATTGGCCATGGCTGAACAGCCTCTTCTTCTGGCCCTCGATCAGGGCACTAGCAGCTCCAGGGCTGCACTGTTCAGTAGCTCGGGGGATCTGGTGATCAGCGCCAGTGCACCGCTGCCAATTTCCTACCCCGCTGATGGATGGGTGGAACAGGACCCGATGGCGATTTGGACCAGCCAGCGACAGGCCCTGGTTCAGCTCGACGCGAAGCTCAGCGATGGACAGCGCAAGGCGGTGGTGAGCTGCGGCATCACCAACCAACGGGAAACCACGGTGCTCTGGCGCCGCAGCAGCGGCCTCCCCTGCGGACCGGCCCTCGTCTGGCAGGACGGCCGTACCGCCGCCATCTGCGAGGCCTGGAAACAGCAGGGCCTGGAGCAGGAGTGGTGCCGACGCACGGGCTTGCTGCTCGACCCGTACTTCAGTGCCAGCAAAATCCGCTGGATGCTCGATCACTACGACGACGCCCAATCCGCCGCGGCCAGCGATGACCTCTGCTTTGGAACGGTGGAGAGCTGGCTGCTGTGGCAACTCACCGGCGGCCAGCGCCACGGCAGCGACATGAGCAATGCCAGCCGAACGCTGTTAATGGATCTGGAGCAGCAGCGCTGGGTGGATGACTTCCGAACCCAGACAGGGCTACCTGCCAACGCTCTCCCGGAGCTACTGCCCTGCCGCGGTGAGTTCGGACGCATTGCATCAGATCTTCCTTTTGCAGGCCTGTCGATCCAGGCGATGCTCGGCGACCAACAGGCCGCCACCCTTGGCCAGCTGTGCTTGCAGCCCGGGGAAGGAAAGTGCACCTACGGGACGGGGGCGTTTCTGGTGATCAACACCGGCGACGTCCTCCGCCGCTCGGATGCGGGTCTGCTGAGCACCCTCGGCTGGACCGATGCCGCCGGCACGCCCAGCTTCTGCCTTGAGGGGAGTCTGTTCAACGCCGGCACCGTGATCCAGTGGCTACGGGATGGGCTGCAGATCATTGATCAGGCCGCTGAGGTCAACGACTTAGCGCTTTCGGTGCCGGATTCTGGAGGTGTGATGCTCGTGCCCGCCTTCACCGGCTGGGGAACACCGCACTGGGATCCCCAGGCTCGCGGTGTTCTGGTGGGCCTCACCCGTGACAGCGGGCGTGGTCACATCGCCCGTGCGGCTCTGGAAGGAATTGCCCTATCTGTAGCGACATTGGTAGAACTCGCTGAACAGGCCCTCGGCACCAGCCTGGGGGAACTGGCCGTGGATGGTGGCGCTGCTGCCTCCGATCCCCTCTTGCAAGCGCAGGCGGATTGCACCGGTCTGACGGTCCGGCGGCCCGCCAGCCTCGAGAGCACCGCACGGGGGGTGGCGCTGTTCGCAGGACTTCAAGCCGGGGTGATCAACAACCTGGAGCAGCTCGCGACCGCGCGGAGTGACGGTGCGGAACTGTTTCAGCCACAGATGGATGAATCCCAGCGCAGCAGCTGGCGCGCACGCTGGCAGAACGCCGTGTCCAGAAGCCTTGGGTGGCATGGCTGATCAACAGGTGGACCTGCTGGTTATCGGGGCTGGTGCCAGTGGCGCGAGCGTGGCCTACGAGGCCACGCGGCGGGGCCTCAACGTGGCCCTGCTCGAGGCCGGAGATATCGGAGGTGGCACCAGTTGCCGCAGCACGAAGTTGCTCCATGGCGGGGTCCGCTACCTGGAGCTGGCCTTCAAAACCCTGGATCTGGCCCAACTGAGGCTGGTGAGGGAAGCCCTGCTCGAGCGGAGCCACTGGTTGACACAGGCGCCGTTTCTGGCCCGGCGACTCGAACTGGCCCTGCCCACACAACAGCTCTGGGGACAGGCCTATTACCGCCTTGGGCTGGGAATGTATGACGCCCTGGCAGGTCAGCGGAGCATCGGCCACAGCCGACTGCTGTCTCAGCAGCAGATGCGTCAGGCCCTGCCTCTGATGAAGGCATGTCAAGGCGGCGTGGCCTACAGCGATGGGCAGTTCGACGATGCCCGCCTCAACCTGCTGCTGGCTCTCACGGCGGAGCAGCGGGGGGCAACCCTGCGCACCCGTTGTCGGGTGGTGCAGCTGGAAACCGACGGAACGGGCCAGCTCAAGGCAGCCATCAGTGAATCCGTAACGGGCCAACGGGAGCGCTGGTGCGCCTCGGCATTCGTGAATGCCACGGGCATTCGGGCAGATGAAATCCGGCAGATGGCGGACGCTGATGCCCCACCACGAATGCTCACCAGCCGTGGAGCACACATCGTGCTGGAACAGAACCTCTGCCCAGAGGGCCTTGGGCTTCTGGTGCCATCCACCGCGGATGGACGCGTGCTGTTCATGCTCCCCTTCCACGGCCGCACCCTGGTGGGGACCACGGATGAAGCCTGCACGAAGGAGAGCGCCACATCCCCCTCACCGGAGGAGGAGAGCTACCTGCTCGACTACGTGCGTGAGTGGTTTCCCCAGCTCCAGCATCCGAAGGTGAGCAGCCGTTGGGCGGGGGGACGACCGCTGCTGAAGCCCGCGGACCAGGGCATGGACAGCAGCCGTGTGGTGCGGGAGCACGAGGTGGAAACCCTGGCCTGCGGCCTGGTGAGCGTGATGGGTGGCAAATGGACCACCTGCCGGCCCATGGCCGAAGACACCCTGGCCGCGGTGGAACGCCAGCTCGGCCGGGCGCTGCCCACCCCTGAACCGATGCCGCTGCGAGGGGCAGCGGAGTCATTGCAGGCAACCCTGGACGGCCTGCAACGCCAGAAACACCAACTCGAAGCCCTGCTCCCCGACACCGCTCTAAGGGCCGCGCAAGTCGCCCATCTCCAAAGCACCTATGGCTTGGAGGCAGTGGCCTTGATCGAACCCTCCGAGCCCAGCCGACGCGAGCCCCTCAGCTCGGTGATCCCCCTCTGTGCAGCCGAACTGGACCACGCCATTCAGCGGGAACATGCACGCAGCAGCAGCGATGTGCTGGCCCGCCGCTGCCGGCTGGCCATGGTGGACCTGGACGATGCCGAACGGCTCAGGCCCCAGGTGGATGCCCTCCTGGATCAAGCCGGCGTCGTGGCGGGCTCCACCTCCCCGATCAGCCACCAATTGAATCCGTAGGGCGGAAGATTCACGAACCACTCCGCTGCGGCGGGAGGGAACTCACAACCCCACATCACCTCACGGGTGCGCTCGCCGTCCCACTCCGATAGATCAAGACTGAGGGATGCTCCGGCTGCGGTGACATTGGCTGCCACCAGCACAGTCATCGCCTCGGTGCAGCGGAGATAAACCAGCACCCCGGGGTGGGGGCTGTGCAACAACCGGAAGCTTCCATGCCTCAGCGCTGGAAGGAGACGGCGGCAGGTGAGCATGCGCCGATGCCAGTTCAGTAACGACCCCGGCAGCTGCTTTTGCACCTCCACATTCACCACGCGGTAGTCATATCCGGGAGCTGTGATCGGTGGCAGCACCAACAGCGGATCGGGGGCGGTCGAGAAGCCACCATTGCGTGCCGGCGTCCAGGCCATCGGCGTGCGGTTGGGATCACGGTCCCTTAAACCAGGCCAATCACCCATGCCCAGTTCATCGCCGTAGTACAGGCAAGGCATTCCAGGAAGGCTGTACAGAAGACCATGCAGCAAGCGGTTGGAGCGCGGATCGCCGTTGAGGAGGGGAGCCAGGCGTCGGTTAATCCCCCAGTTCAGCCAATGCCCCTGCCCCTGGGGCAAGCCCACCCGGATGGTCTGAATCACCTCATCGCTGATCAGATGACCATCCCCGAGCCACAGTTCATCGTGGTTGCGCAGCGGCAAAGCCCAGCGAGGACCACGCACCGCCTGCTCGGCCTGCATCAGGCACTCTCCAAGCTGCTGAGTGCGACCACTGGCAATAGCTGCGAACAGATGGGCGGTGAGAACGAAGTTGAACGCACCATGCAGTTCGTCATCCGCCAGGTATGGAGCAGCCTCTTGCACCGGCTGAATCGCCTCTCCCAGCAACAGCACGTCACGGTCATGCCGATCCACCCGTTCCCGCAAACGCTTGAGGAAGGCGTGGGTCTCCGGCAACCCTTCACAACGGCTGCCCTCTGACTCGAACAGGAACGGAACCGCATCCAAACGGAAACCGTCCACACCGCGCTCTAGCCAGAAGTCGACAACCTCCAGCATCGTGTCTTGCACCCAGGGATTCTCGTAATTGAGATCGGGCTGATGACGCAGGAATCGGTGCAGGTAGTACTGCTCGGCAACCGGATCCCACTCCCAATTCGAGGCCTCGAAGTGCCTGAACAGAACTGGTGCCTCGGCATAGCGCTTGGGGTCGTCACTCCAGACGTAAACATCCCGTTCCGGACTTCCCTGAGGAGCCCAGCGGGCTCTCTGGAACCAGGGATGAAGGTCACTGGTGTGATTGAGGACCAGGTCCAAAATCACCCGCATTCCCTGGCTGTGGGCCGCCGTGAGGAACCGATGGAATGAGGCGAGATCACCCAGATCCGGATGGATTCCGGTGAAATCAGTGATGTCGTAACCCCCGTCCCGCAGGGGAGACGGATAAATCGGCGTCAGCCAGAGGGTGTTAACCCCCAACCAACGCAGATAGGGCAACCGCGCCGCAAGCCCCTTGAAATCACCAGTGCCATCGCCATTCCCATCGGAATAACTCCGAACGATCAACTGGTAGATGACCGTCCCTGACCACCACGGAAGCTCTGGGGTCATCCCCCGGTTGCAGATTCACCACTGCTAGACCCGACTGGCCTGATCGTCAGCCCCGTGCCCCTCACCCAAACGCAACTGAGCCGGATGCAGGAGCTTGTTGGAGCTGGGCTGACCCGTTCCCTGGCCTGGCGCCAAGAGCAATTGCAACGCCTCTCAGCCCTGGTGGAGGAGCATGAATCAGAGGTGCTCGAGGCACTCGCCGCCGACCTCGGGAAACCACCGACCGAAGCCTTTTTTGAACTGATCGCTCTGCGACAGGAGCTCAAGCTCACCGGCCGGCAGCTGGAGCGATGGATGCGTCCGCGTCGAGTCGCGGTTCCCCTCTCACTCCGCCCAGGTCAGGCCAGGGTTGTGCCGGAACCACTCGGATGCGTTCTGGTCATCGGCCCCTGGAACTATCCCTTTCAACTGACGCTACGGCCGTTGATCAGTGCTCTAGCTGCTGGCAACACGGCCGTGCTCAAACCCTCGGAACACGCTGGAGCCATTGCTGATCTCATTGCGCGACTGATCCCTGAGCACTTCGAACCCGACGTGGTGCAGGTCGTCCAGGGGGATGGGACTGTGGCTGCAGACCTGGTGGCCATGCCCTTTGACCACATCTTCTTCACAGGTGGCGGCAGCATCGGACGGAAGGTGCTGGAAGGAGCCGCTGCCCACCTCACTCCGGTAACCCTGGAACTGGGGGGCAAGAGCCCGGCAATCGTTCTCGAAGGTGCCGACCTCAAGGTGGGGGCCCGACGCTTGATCTGGGGCAAGGGGATTAATGCCGGGCAGACCTGCATCGCGCCAGACCATCTGCTGGTGGAACCCGAACTGCGTTCGCCCCTACTGAAGGCGATGGCAGAGGCCAGAACTGAGATGTATGGCGACGACCCTCTGACCTCGAAACAGCTGGGGCAAATCATCAATGAGCGGCAGTTCAATCGGCTGGAGCAGCTTCTAGAAACAGCCAGAGCGGACGGCCGAATTCTGATCGGAGGCGAAATCAGCCGAGGGCAACGGCGCATCGCGCCCACCGTGATCCGCGTGGATGACCGCAATGATCCGCTGATGGCGGAGGAACTGTTCGGTCCGCTCCTACCGGTGCTGGTGCTCGAGAACCTCACTACAACGCTTCAGGAGATCCGCAGAGGCCCCAAACCGTTGGCGCTGTATCTCTTCGGAGGTGATGAGGCCCAGCAGCAACAGGTGCTCACCACCACGAGTTCAGGCGGGGTCTGCCTCAACGATGTGGTGATGCAGGCCGGCGTGCCCCAGCTGCCCTTCGGCGGTGTTGGCGCCAGCGGGATGGGGAGCTACCACGGCCAGAGCGGCTTCGACACGTTCAGTCATCACAAGGCGGTGCTTAAACGCCCATTCCGGTTTGATTTCAAGCTGCGTTACCCGCCCTACAAGGTTGATCTCAATCTGCTGAGGCGGCTGGCTGGATAAAGCGAGGCGACATCCATCACATCCCTGCTGCAGCAAGTGCTCTGGGGGGCTGGCGCTTTACGTCAAGCACCGTATCTTGCAGGGATCTACCGGAGACGAATGCGCCGTACCGCTCTTGCCGCCCTTCTTCTGACGGCTTGGCTCCCTCTGTCAGCCACAGCTGCCTCGGTGACGGTGCGATCCGGCGAGACGCTCTCGGATATCGCTGACCGCTACGGCGTCAGCGTCGGCACCCTGATGCGGATGAATGGGATCCGCAACCCAGACCTTGTCCAAGCCGGTAGTCGCTTGCAAGTGCCAGGCCCCACCGTGACGGCGGGCTCTGGACGCCATCGCGTCAACAGCGGTGAGACCCTCAGCAGCATTGCCAGCCAGTACAGGGTCCGTGGTCGCGACCTGATGGCCCTCAACAACCTGCGTAACGCCAACCACGTGGAAGTCGGTCAGACCCTGCGACTCCCCAGCAACGCAGTCATGCCGCGCCCGGCCTTCAAGCCAGTGGCCGTAACCCCGATCACGGGAGCCACCGAACACACCGTTGCCAAAGGGCAAACTCTTACGCAGATCGCCAAGGCCTACAAGCTTCCAGTGGCCAGCCTGATCAGCATCAACGAGCTCAGCGACCCCAACAAGGTGGAAGTGGGAACGCGCCTTTATCTGACGGATCCCTCCTTCCAGAAACCCATCAGCACGCAATCCCAACCCGTACAAACCCAACCGGTGGCAACCGCCATCAAGCCAGTTGTGATGGTGAAGCCAAAGGTTCAAGCCAAGGCCAAGCCTGTGGCAGCCAAGCCGGTGCAAACCAAACCAGGGCAGACCCAGAAGCCTGCTCCCAAGGCCAAGCCGGTCCAGGCCGCCAAGCCCCAGCAGACCCTGGCCAAATCGGCTGACTGGCGCACCTACGGTCCGCTCCAGGTGGACTGGGCCAACTGGCAGCCCATGGGCGGCAGTCAGGTGGTGCCCACTCTCAATGCCAAGGGTCAGGCTCTGTACCTGGCCGTGAATTGTTCCGCCAAAAAGATCAATGCCACTGGTGCCGATGGGAGCTGGAAAGTCTGGGAGGCGCCGAAGAACCGGTTCGAAAAAGACTTGGTGAAGGATCGTTGTCAGGCCAAGGCCTGACTCAGGCGGCGTAATCGAGCGGCCAGGGGGAATCCAGAAATCTCCGGCCGCTCTCACGGAGGTACAGCCTTTGAGCGCCGTCATTGCTTTCCTGAATCAACTCCTCCTGCACGAGCCGACGGGCCAACCAGGTCCAGCGGTCATGGCGTCCGGGTTCATGCAGGCCCAAGTGCTCACCCAGGCGCCGCATCTCCGTACCGTCCTGCTCCGCCAGATGGGCCAGCAGTGTTTCAACCTGTGCGGACCAGTCCCGTCGTTTCGGTGCCTCCATGCAGCGATCACAACGACCACAGGGAGACACCAACTCACCAACGGCGAGCAACAGGGCCTGTTCTCGACACATCTCACCCTCCGCGACAGCCTCTATCCGACGCAGCTGTTGCTGCGCCAGATCCAACCGCCGACGGTCCTCCAACGCGTCACTGCCCCGGGCTGAGGCCTGCATGGCCCAACCCAAGCTGGTGCGATCTCCCGGGGAGAACAGCACATGGCAATGGGCCGGCTGGCCGTCTCTGCCGGCGCGACCTGATTCCTGCAGATAGCCCTCCGGCGTAGCTGGCAGATCAAGGTGGAGGACAAGACCGACATCTCCACGGTCGACTCCCATCCCGAATGCCACTGTTGCCACGAGGACCGGCCGCTGATGCTCGAGAAACAGCCGTAAGGCCTGTTGCCGGGTCTGCGGATCCAGACCGGCGTGATACGGCGTTGCGGCAACCCCTTGATCACTGAGACGTTCCGCCCACTGCTCCACGGAACGACGGGTGCGGGCATAGATCAGCGCTGCACCACGCGACCTCTCCAGCGCCTCTAACACCTGGGGCATGGGATCCCGCGGGCGCCGTTGCATCGTGTAGTGGAGGTTGTCCCGGCGGGCCGAGCTCACCTGCACAAGCGGCCGACGCAGATCGAGCAGACGAATGATGTCGGCACGCACCCGCGGGGCTGCCGTCGCGCTCAGGGCCAGCATCGGGACCCCTGGGCAGAGGCTGCGGATCTGGCCAAGGCGGCGGTAATCGGGGCGGAAATCATGCCCCCAGGCACTGATGCAGTGGGCTTCGTCCACCGCGAGGGCCACAAGACGCCCCTCCATGGCATGGCGTTCCAGCATCAGCCGGGTCTGCTCACCCTGGAGGCGTTCCGGCGCGATGTAGAGGAGACGGAGCGTGGCATCCCGCAGCTGCTCCAAGGCCTGCTGGCGTCGAACCGGATCCAGACCGGCATGCAGACAGGCCGCAGCGATCCCCCGTCGCTGCAGCGCCATCACCTGATCCTCCATCAGAGCAACCAACGGTGAGATCACCACCACCAGCCCTTCGCGCACCAGCGCTGGAAGCTGATAACAAAGCGATTTCCCGCCGCCGGTGGGCAGCACCGCCAGCGCATCCCGTCCCTCCAGCACGGCATCCACCACGGGCCGTTGCCCGGGGCGAAAGCCATCCCACCCGAAGTGGGTCTGCAGAGCACGCTCGAGCGAAGCCAGAACACACCAGATGTGGAGGCTTCAGATTATCGAGCACAAGATCTGGAGTCAGGGCATCGGTGGGGGATCCAATTGATCTGGAGCCTCCTCCACCAGCTGCAACCGCACCCGCTTTCCTCCAGCAAGCTCTCCCAGCGACACCCGTAGCGTGGCACCACTGAGGGTCTGCAGGGCGTTCAGCACATCGCGCAAGTAGGGCGTACTACTTCCGCTTTCGACCCATAGGCGCTCCTGAAGACCGCCCAAACGCCGCCAGGAGGTGTGCAGCTTGAGTACAGCCGACTCAAGGGCCTGGGCCTGGCCTACAGCATCAGCCAAGAGGCCGAGGGCATCCAGGCGCTGGGCCTCTTGCATGGCACGGTCGAGATCCAGTTCTCCCTGCTGAAAAGCCCTCACGGCAATGCCCGACTCCGTTGCCTTGGTGATCCAACGGGCCGTGCTGGTGACGTCCTTGATGCGGTCGAGTTCGGGCTCATCGCGAAGCACCTTGCGCAGATCCTCCTGCTGCGGCTCCGGAAGCTTGGCCAATTCACGGACCAGTGGAGCCACAGCACGGGGTGGCAGCAGATTTTCCTGGGTGCGTTGACGAATCTCTTCCGGCAGCAATGGACTCGTGGCCGCCGTGAATTCATCGGTGAGACGACGCACCTGCTTTCGGGTGATTTCCTGACCTTCGTTGGCGGCCTCGGAAATCATCAGCTGAACTTCTGGAACCGCCTGGGCGGTTTCCATGAAGGCCCGCTTGGAGAACTGATTCACACTGCTCTCCTCCAGGGTGCCGTCGCTGAGCATGCTGTCGGCGGATTCCGCCAGTTGGATCAAGCCATAGGCACGGGTCTTGCTGATTTCTTGTTCCCTCAGCCACTGCAGAAAGCCAGCTCCCCGACCCTCACCGCCACGCTTTTCCTTATCCCGCACGGCACGGAGAATGCGACCCCGCCAGATCTCAGTCTGCAGATCAAAGCGGTCGCAGACGGCCCAGGCCTGTTCCAGGCGGGCCAGAAATTCCATCGTGCTGATGTCGTCCCGCTCTGGGTCCGGCAAATCCAGTTGAAGCAGAGACGGATCGGGATCAGGTGCGATGGAACTGTTCAAAGGGACGCCAACAACGAAGGGACGACATTCTGTGACGTAGCGGTGATATGCATCCATTCAGCGAGATACGCTCCATTTGCATCTCCTAATGCCCAGCGATGGCGATCACCCGCGGCGCCAAGGTGCGCATCAAGCGTCCAGAGTCTTACTGGTTCAACGAAGTTGGCACTGTTGCCACAATCGACACTTCGGGAATCCGCTATCCCGTTGTGGTCCGCTTTGAGAAGGTCAACTACAGCGGCCTGCAGGGCGTTGATGGCGGCATCAACACCAACAATTTCGCTGAGGCGGAACTCGAGCCGGCCTGAGGCCGTTGCCTGAACTCCCTGAAGTCGAGACGGTCCGTCGGGGACTGGCAGATCGTCTTGTCGACTTCAAAATTGAACAAGTTGAGGTCTGCCGACCGAGAGCCATAGCGAGCCCAGGAGGCCCTGACGCCTTTGTCCACGGTCTATGTGGCTCAACAGTGGGCGACTGGCAACGCAGGGGCAAGTACCTCATGGCATCCCTGAATCCCCATGGCGGCGTTTGGGGCGTTCATCTGCGCATGACTGGCCAATTTCAGTGGCATGAGCAGCCCACTGATCCGTGCCGACACACCCGTGTTCGCCTCTGGAACGCTGCAGATCAAGAGTTGCGCTTTGTTGATGTGCGCAGCTTCGGGGAGATGTGGTGGGTTCCTCCGGACCAGGCGGTTGAAGACGTGATCAGTGGCTTGACGCGACTCGGCCCTGAACCGTTCAGTCCAGAGTTCTCTGCCGCTTATCTGAAGCACAAGCTCAAGGGCAGCAGCCGCCCGATCAAAACAGCTCTGTTGGACCAGGCCCTGGTTGCTGGAGCTGGCAACATCTACGCGGATGAATGTCTATTCGCGTCAGGAATCGCTCCCTTCACGCCGGCAGGCCAGCTGAAGCTCGACCAACTGGAGAAGCTGAGGGATGCCTTGGTCAATGTTTTGACCATCAGCATTGGAGCCGGTGGAACAACCTTCAGCGATTTCCGCGATCTTGAAGGCGTCAATGGCAATTACGGGGGGCAGGCCTGGGTCTATCGGCGTGGAGGGGAACCCTGCCGCAGCTGTGGAACACCAATTAGCAGGGAAAAGCTGTCCGGTCGAAGCACCCACTGGTGCCCACAGTGTCAGGGCTGATTGGGAAGCGAAAGCCCGCGGAGCGACTCCCGATAGGGCGGGCGAAGCACGCCGAACTCTGTGATTAACCCCGTCACCAGGTGAGCTGGTGTGATGTCGAATGCAGGGTTCCAAGCCTGGGCCCCAGGAGCCGCAACCGACAGACCTTGAACATGGGTGATCTCCTGGGCATCGCGTTCCTCAATCGTGATGGCATCCCCATCGGGGGTGGCCAGATCAATGCTGCTGCCAGGTGCACAGACATAGAAGGGGACGCCATGGGCTTTGGCGACAAGAGCCAGGTTGTAGGTCCCGATCTTGTTGGCGACATCGCCATTGGCGGCGACACGGTCACAGCCCACCATCACGGCGTCCACCTCGCCCCGACGCATCAGCAATCCGCTGGCTCCGTCGACAATCACCGTGCAGGGCACCCCCAAACAACCCAACTCCCAGGCAGACAGGGCAGCCCCTTGCAACCGAGGACGCGTCTCATCCAGCCAGGCATGACGCAAAACGCCATGGGCGTAGGCGGCAGAAATCACACCGAGTGCCGTACCAACCCCTGCGGTAGCGATCGCGCCGGTATGGCAATGGTGCAAGACCCGACACCCCTGACTCAACAAAGAAACGCCGTGGTCGACCAGTCTTTGGGTCAGCAGGCAATCCTGTCTCTGAAGCTCAGCGGCCACAACAGCAAGCGACTCGCAGTTAACCGAACCGGTGGATGCAAGGACCGACTCCATTTTTTTGAGAGCCCAGCCCAAATTGACGGCGGTTGGTCGCGATGCTCTGAGGCCTCGTATGGCACTCGAGAGGTCATCCCCGGCCTGCGCAGCAAGAACGACACCCCATGCCGCAGCAATGCCGATCGCGGGAGCACCACGGACGGCCATGGTCGAGATAGCGGTAGCCACCTCGTCCCATGTCTTCAGCTGCATAAAGACAACGGACCCAGGCAGTTGTCGCTGGTCGAGCAACTCCAGGTGTGTTCCGGTCCAGCGAAGACTGGGAGGAAGTATCAATGCAGAGCGGCCTCTGTTTCCTGTATAGAAGAAGAAGGGATCCCCGGACTGTGAGGACCAGCCGAACGCAACGGGACCAACTGGTTCAGGCCATCAAAGCCCTTCACATCCGCGGATGGTGCGACGGCACAGGGGGAAATTTCAGTGTTGTGCTGCAGCATCAGCCACTGCAGCTACTGATGGCGCCCAGCGGTGTGGATAAGGGCCAGGTCAGTGCAGATCAGCTGATTGTGGTTGATCAAACTTGCAATGTCTTATCCGGAGAAGGCAATGCCAGCGCAGAAACTGCGTTGCATCTCCGCATTGTTGATGCAACTCAAGCAGGAGCTGTCCTGCACACTCATTCCGTGCCGGGCACGGTCCTCTCCCGTCAGTACGAAAACGATGGAGTGATCACATTGGAGGGGTGGGAAATGTTGAAAGGGCTGCATGGCATCAACACCCATGCCACCAGCGTCAACATCCCTGTGATCAGCAACAGTCAGTCCATGCAGGATCTAAATAACGCCATCAGCCCCTCACTTGCATCAGCGCCGTGCGGATTCCTTGTAGCTGGCCACGGCCTCTACGCCTGGGGGGAAAGCCTAGAGACCAGCAAACGACACATCGAAATTCTTGAGTTTCTGCTCAACGTGAAGTTGACCCAGATGATGATCAGACATCAATCATGAACCAACACCTCCTGCTCGATATCGAAGGCACGACTTGCCCAGTCAGCTTTGTCAGCAAGATTTTGTTCCCCTTCGCCAAGCGCGAACTGAGCAGTTATTTGATTCAGAATGAACACAACGGCTATCAAAGCCAGACGATCCAAAAGGCCAAGAAAGAATGGGCGGAGGATCAATCCGTGAAGAGCGTACAACTCAAAAAGCAAGTTAATCTTCAGCAAATCAGCGAAGTGGATGCCTTAACTCAGTACCTCGAGCATCTCATCGTCATCGACAAAAAGTCGACAGCACTAAAAGATATACAGGGTGAAATCTGGGAACTTGGCTACAGCAATGGGGAATTAAAGGCCGAGCTCTTCCCAGAGACAGTCGAATGCCTGCAGCAATGGCATCGGCAAGGAATCACGCTATCGGTGTATTCATCAGGGAGCATTCATGCACAGAAGCTTCTGTACAGATACACCTCGGAAGGCAATTTAGAGACGCTTTTTAGCCATTGGTTTGACACCCACACTGGAGCCAAGAAAGCCTCTCAGAGCTACACCACGATCGCCACTCAGATCAACAGCGCTCCTGAGAATATATGGTTTATAAGTGACAATGGAGAGGAATGCGACGCCGCAAGAAAGGCAGGAATAAAAACCCTCTTCAGCCTTCGAGATGGCAATCCTGATCGAGATCCCAGAGATCACGAGGTCATTCAATCGCTGCGCGAGGTTGGCAGGTATCTCGCAGCAAAAAAATAGACAACAAAAAAGCCACCTCAATCGAGGTGGCTTTTTCATGGTTGGCGATGGTGAT
>NZ_UCNW01000006.1 GCF_900474185.1 Synechococcus sp. UW69
GGAAGGGCAGGAGAGCCCTGCCTGGTTCCGAGTGTAACGGAAGTTTGCGCTGTGTATCGCAAGCTTTATGAAGCTCTTGTGAAGAGGGCCTCAGCGCCTTTGGCTGTCGCGCTTGTTAGCGTCCCGAAAGCTCCATGGCAGCTGACTTGGCACCACAGCAAGAACGGGTGTTACTGGTGCGGCTGCCCTGCAATCCGATCTTTCCGATCGGGCCGATCTATCTCGCCGACCATCTGCACAAGTGCTTCCCGGAGATGCCTCAGCGCATCCTGGATCTTGCGGCTCTACCAGTGCTCGACGTGCATCGCGTGCTGGACGCGACCGTTGACCAATTCCAGCCCACGCTTCTGGTGTTCTCCTGGAGAGACATTCAGATCTATGCCCCGGTCGACGGGCGAGGGGGCAACCCTCTCCAGAATTCGTTTGAAGTCTTTTATGCCCGTAACCCACTGAAGCGACTCCATGGCGCCTTGGGCGGGCTTCAGTTGATGCGAAGTCATTACGGCGAGCTGAGCAGAAACCAGCGTCTGGTGCGTCAGGGCTTGAAGCGCGCACGCCGTCACCAGCCAAGCGCTCGGGCCGTTCTTGGAGGTGGAGCCGTCAGTGTGTTCTATGAACAGCTCGGCAAGTCGCTTCCCAAGGGCACGATTGTGTCCGTCGGCGAGGGGGAGCCGCTTCTAGAAAAGTTGATACAGGGTCAGTCTCTCGAGCAAGAGCGCTGCTTCGTTGTTGGTGAACCGCCCCGGTCAGGCTTGATCCATGAGCAACCGGAGAGTCGTCCCAAGACAGCCTGCAATTACGACTACATCGCCTCGGTTTGGCCCCAGCTCGACTGGTATCTCGAAGGCGGCGACTTCTACGTCGGTGTTCAGACCAAGCGCGGCTGCCCTCATAACTGCTGCTACTGCGTCTACACAGTGGTGGAAGGCAAGCAGGTGCGCCTCAATCCTGTTGCCGAGGTCGTGAAAGAGATGCGCCAGCTCTACGACCGCGGGGTGCGTGGTTTCTGGTTCACCGATGCTCAGTTCATTCCCGCTCGGCGCTACATCGAAGACGCCAAGGAATTGCTTCGAGCGATCAAGGCTGAAGGGCTGACAGGCATTCGTTGGGCCGCTTACATCCGCGCTGACAACCTTGATCCCGAATTGGCTCAGCTCATGGTGGAGACGGGCATGAGCTATTTCGAGATCGGCATCACCTCCGGCTCACAGGAGCTCGTTCGCAAGATGCGCATGGGGTACAACTTGCGCACCGTTCTCGAGAGTTGCCGCATGCTTGCGGATGCCGGTTTCCGCGATCACGTCTCAGTCAATTACTCCTTCAACGTGATCGACGAGCGGCCGGAAACTATCCGCCAAACCGTCGCTTATCACCGTGAGTTGGAGGCGATTTTTGGTGCTGATTTGGTTGAGCCCGCGATCTTTTTCATCGGTTTGCAGCCCCACACCCATCTCGAGCAGTACGGGTTCGATCAGGGCTTAATCAAGCCGGGTTACAACCCGATGAGCATGATGCCGTGGACCGCGCGCAAGCTTCTCTGGAACCCAGAGCCGATGGGAAGCACCTTCGGCCGGGTGTGTCTCGAGGCCTTTGATCGCAATCCTGCCGATTTCGGTCGCACGGTGATGTCGCTCCTCGAAAGGGATTACGGAGTGGCTCCACTTCAGGAAGCGTTGCGTGCTCCTGTTGCAGGCCGATCGGCCTTGGCAACGGCTGTGCGCTGAATCAGAAACAGCGTTAGCAAACAAGTCAGTCCGATCACGCCCCCAAGTGGATTGGGGGCATTCCCTCCAGGACCCACAAGCCAGGAAGGGGTTTGAGGCGATAGCTGAAGCCAGTCGTTCAGCAGCAGAAACCATCCAGCTACAAGCCCTCCATGCAGGCCAATACAGCCCCAAAGCGAGCCCTGGTCAGCTTGACGCTGTCTGGCGAGAATTATCCCCAACATAAAAAGACCGACAAGGAGTCCACCCATGCCAGCCAGCCCGAGGTTGAAGCGTGTGTGGACAAGGCTGAAAATGACAGCTTGAGCGACGGCTCCACCACGTGAGCCGATGATTCGGTTCAGTTCGGTCCACAGCCAACCGCGGAAAATCAACTCTTCAGCAAAGCCCACCCCAAGGCAGAGCAGCACAGCATTGAGGACGTGAATGCCATCGATATGGCCCAGCCATCGACCCCAACCTCCGATCAGAACAATGCTCGTGATCAACGTCAGTAGCCCTGCGGCGATGAAGAGGCCTCTTAGCAATCCAGCCGCGTGAATGGGCCGATTGACGGAGTCTTTCTTGCTTATGCCCAAGGCGGCCCAGGGTTGTGATGCTGACCACCGCACGGCAGCCCATCTGGGCATCACCAGCAGAAACAGCACAAAACTCAGAACGGTTCCTGTGAGCGAGACCTGATGTGCCGGCAGCCCAAGCAGCGTGAGAGGGACAGCTGTAATCCACCCCAACGCGTAGAGCAGCGGAATGAACAGAAGTGTGGGCAGCCAGACCGGCTGAAGCAGGAGAAACCTGTCCAGCAGTTGCTTCATCTCACTAACTCTCGGGCTCGATGGAGCTTGTCAGTCCTTTGCCCTTCAGTGTTTCGCAATAGAACTCAGCTGGCTCGATGTCACACACGATCACCAAGCCAACACCTGTGTTGTGGGCTTCCAGCATCACGGCCATGCAGTCCTGCTCGCTGAGTTGGGGCACAACCTGTTGAAGGGTGGACACCACATATTCCATGGAGTTCACCGGGTCGTTGTGCAGAAGCACCTTGTAGCGAGGTGAGCGCTTGCGAACCCGTTCCGGAGCTTTGTCCAGAACAGCCGCACCTCCTGGGTTTTGGCTGGGAGCATCCACGGCCATGACCATTGATCCGAGATTTTTGAAATCTAAGGGGAATGCGAAGGAGGGGCGGCTCATAGAGCCTTGATGCGGGCCATGGCCTCCTCCACATTGGCGCGACTGTTGAAAGCTGACAGGCGGAAATAACCCTCTCCGGCGGCGCCGAAACCGCTTCCGGGTGTGCCGACCACATTGGCTTTGTTGAGGAGATGGTCGAAGAATCCCCAGGAGTCCATGCCTTCAGGGGTCTTGATCCAGACATAGGGAGCGTGTTCGCCGCCATAAACAGTGAGGCCTGCCTCACTGAGTTCGCGGCGAATGATCGCGGCGTTCTCCATGTAGAAGCGCACCAGGGCCTTCACCTCGGCCTGACCGGCTTCGGAGTAAACAGCTTCAGCTCCGCGCTGAATGATGTAGCTCACACCGTTGAATTTGGTGCTCTGGCGCCGGTTCCATAGCCCCCAGAGTTCAACGTCCTCACCGCTGGCTGCCTTGCCTTTCAGCCCTTTCGGCACCACGGTGAAAGCACAGCGCGTGCCAGTGAAGCCAGCGTTTTTGGAGAAGGAGCGGAATTCGATGGCGCAGTCCCGGGCGCCGTCGATCTCAAAAATGGAGTGGGGGAGGGCTGGGTCCTGGATGAAGGCCTCATAGGCCGCATCGAACAGGATTAGGGCGCCATTGGAACGGGCGTAGTCCACCCAGGCTTGGAGTTGCTCCCGGGTGGCGACTGCACCAGTGGGGTTGTTGGGGAAGCAGAGATAAATCAGATCGACAGGTTCACTGGGAATCTGCGCTGCAAAGCCGTTGTCCGCACTGATCGGGAGGTAGCTCAGGCCCGCATAGCGACCGATCTCACCGGCTTCACCGGTGCGGCCGGCCATGACGTTGCTGTCGACATACACCGGGTAGACGGGGTCGGTGACAGCCACCTTGTTGCCCTCGCCGAGAATGTCGAGGATGTTGCTGCTGTCGCATTTGGAGCCGTCGGAGACAAAAATCTCATCGGCACTGATGTCGCAGCCTCGGGATTGGAAGTCGTTTTTGGCGATGGCGTCCCGCAGCCAGCCGTAGCCCTGTTCGGGGCCGTAGCCGTGAAAGCCTTCGGCTGTGCCCATCGCATCGATCGCTGTCTTCATCGCCTCACGGCAGGCGAGTGGCAAGGGCTCCGTGACATCACCGATGCCCAGGCGAATCAGCGCTGCATCGGGGTGGTCGGTGCTGAACGCCTTCACGCGCCGACCGATCTCAGGGAACAGGTAGCCCGCCTTGAGCTTGAGGTAATTGCCGTTGACCTGAACCACGGAACCGGAAGCTATGTCTGCGGGGCATCTTGCCGTGTCGGCAGCTCCATACGATGACTTCAGGAGTAAGGACATCCGACGTGGTCGTCTCAACCCCGGATCACCCGGTTGATTTCCATGCCCTGGTGGACAGCGGCATCAACAAACCCGCCCGGTACATGGGGCATGAGTTAGGGGTCGAACCAAGGGATTGGCAAGCCGCATCGGTGCGCTGGGCGCTCACTTACCCCGAGATTTACGAGGTCGGCTCCAGCAATCTCGGCCACATCATCCTCTATTCGATCCTCAATGCCGTGCCTGGGCAATTGTGCGATCGCGCTTATCTCCCGGCCGCCGATCTGGCCGGCCGCTTGCGGGAGCGGAGTCAGGCGCTGTTTGCGGTGGAAAGCCGTCGGCCCTTGCCCACCTTCGACATTCTGGGCTTCAGCCTGAGTTACGAACTCGGCGCCACCAACATCCTCGAGATGCTGGACCTTGCCCAGGTGCCGATTCGAGCCGCCGATCGTGGCGACTTGCCGCTGAGTGATCCTGCAGCTCCTCCGCTGATCTTCGCGGGGGGTCCGACAGCCACCAGCAATCCAGAGCCCTACGCCCCTTTCTTCGATTTCGTTGCACTGGGGGACGGGGAGGAACTGCTTCCCGAGATCGGTCTAGTGGTGGCTCAGGCCAAAGCCGATGGATTGACCCGATCGCAACTGCTCCGCGATCTGGCCCAGGTCCCTGGCGTTTATGTGCCCTCTCTCTATGAGCTGGGCGCGGACGGAGTCACCCTTCAGCCGCTCCATGCTGATGTTCCGCAGAGGGTTCTCCGGCGTGTGGCGACGCCGATGCCCTACTACGCCATGGGCCTTGTCCCCCATGTGGAAACGGTGCATGACCGTCTCACGGTGGAGATTCGACGCGGTTGCACCAGGGGATGTCGTTTTTGTCAGCCAGGGATGCTGACGCGTCCAGCCCGGGATGTTGAACCAGAGGCGGTGATCGAAGCTGTTGAAACCGGGATGAAACAAACCGGCTACAGCGATTTCTCGTTGTTGTCACTTAGTTGCAGCGACTACCTAGCGCTGCCGGCGGTAGGGGTTGAATTGCGGAACCGCCTCGCGGATCAGAACGTCACGCTTCAGCTGCCCAGTCAGCGGGTGGATCGCTTTGATGAAGACATCGCGCACATTTTGGGCGGTACGCGAAAAGCGGGCCTGACCTTCGCTCCTGAGGCCGGTACGCAGCGACTCCGCGACATCGTCAATAAGGGCCTGACCGATGACGACCTGCTGCATGGCATCCGCACCGCCATGCAGAACGGCTACCGCAAGGTGAAGCTGTATTTCATGATCGGTCTTCCTGGGGAGACGGATCCCGATGTCCTCGGCATTGCAGAGACCTGCGTGATGCTGCAGCAGCGCTGTCGTGACCTGGGTCGGCTGAACCTCAATATCACGATCAGCAATTTCACGCCCAAGCCCCACACGCCTTTTCAGTGGCACAGCGTCTCAACAGCTGAGTTTGAGCGGCGGCAGACCCTGCTCAGGGAGGCCTTCAGGCGTTTGCGCGGCGTGAAGGTGAACTTCACCGATGTGCGGCTGTCCGCCATGGAGGATTTTGTTGGTCGCAGTGATCGGCGCCTGGCACCGGTGATCGAGGCGGCCTGGAGGGCCGGTGCCGGAATGGATGCGTGGTTTGAGTCGCTGGATCGTGCCTATGCCGCCTGGACCGGAGCTATTGCGGACGCTGGTTTGGAAGGGCGTTATCGGGAGATGGAGGTCGGGGGCTGGAGTGCCGTGGCCGCGCTGGATCGGGAGGACCTAGAAGCCTTCTGTGCCCAGCCGCTCCCCTGGGACCACATCGATACAGGCATCGATAAGGCCTGGCTGACAGATGATCTGCAACGGGCTCTTGCCGCGGCGGTTGTGCCGGACTGCTCCTTTGACGGATGCAGCAGCTGTGGTGTGTGTGGCCCGGATTTGGGGCACAACGTGGTTGTCCCTGCTCCCGAGGTGCCGATTCAAGTGCCCACGCAGGCGCCTCCAAGCGAACGGGTGTGTCGCATTCGGGTGCGATTCGCCAAAACGGGATCGATGGCGCTGCTCAGTCATCTCGATCTGATGCGAATGCTGGAGAGAGCCCTGCGTCGCAGTGCTCTCCCGATCAGCTTCACCGGAGGGTTTCATCCCCTGCCTCGTGTTCAAATCGCTCTGGCCCTTCCCCTCGGCGCCGAGGCCCAGAGCGAGTGGATGGATCTGGAATTCACCGAGGTACAGGACCCAAATCACTTCTGCAGCACGCTCCAGCCCTTGTTGCCGGATGGGATTCAGCTGTTAGCGGCAGCAGAGGTTCCCGTTAGTGGGAAAAGCCTCTCTCAAGAACTGACGGGCGCTGTTTGGTGTTTTGATCTCGTTCAGGACGAGCAGACGCAGATCCCTGTGGACTGGAGTGCGGCTGTCGATCAACTGCTGCAGGCCAAGACCTTGGTATGGCATGACACTGATAAGAAGGGGCGCCCCAGAGAGCGAGATTGCCGCCCAGCTTTGAAAGCGCTTCAAGTGACGAATCAGAACTCCAGTGGGGCCGCTCGCCTTCGGTTGGAAGCAGCGGTGGATGACATGGGCCGAAGCTTGCGCCCTGCTCAGATTCAGCACTGGCTTGCCGAGACAGTCGGGCAGCCCTTGCAAGTGCAACGCTTGACCCGTGAAGCTCTGATCCTTAGTGCTCAGTGCTAGTTTGAATACAGAGCAAGTGTTTTGTCCGTCGGGACCACCCTTGTTCCGGTCTTGTCTGATCCCACACGGATATCGAGGTCCATATCACGGCTTGCGTGGCGGTCTATTTCGGAACCCCCAAGCTTGATTCATAGGAGTGCAAGCTCCGCATCCTTTCGGTCACATTGACCAGCTCAGATCTTTCCATCAACCCGTGAGTGCGGACCGGCAGGTTCCACAACGGATATGGCCCTGAATTGGGCTCAACCAGTCCTCCTATGCCCCAGCAAATTGTCATCGCGGAGCAGCTGCGCATCGCAGCAGTGCTAACCGATGAACGTGTTGACGAATTGATCGTCGCGCAGGGTCGTTATCAGATCGGAGATGTCTATCTCGGAACGGTTGAAAATGTTTTGCCCGGCATTGATGCCGCTTTCGTCAATATCGGTGAAAGTGAGAAAAATGGTTTCATCCACGTCACCGATCTGGGGCCGCTGCGTCTGAAGAAAGGTTCCGCTGGGATCACTGAACTTCTCGAGCCTCGTCAAAAGGTTCTGGTTCAGGTGATGAAAGAACCGACCGGTACCAAGGGCCCACGGCTGACTGGAAACCTTGCCCTGCCTGGGCGCTACCTGGTGCTCCAGCCCCATGGTCAGGGGGTGAACATTTCCCGACGCATCAGTTCCGATGCAGAGAGGAACAGACTCCGTGCCCTCGGTGTTCTGATCAAGCCGCCCGGGGCTGGCCTGCTGATTCGAACGGAAGCCGACGGCATCAGTGAAGATCTCCTGATTGAAGATCTGGAGTCGTTGTTGCGCCAGTGGGAGGCAATTCAGCAAGCAGCTGAGACAGCAGCCCCCCCTGTTCTTCTCAATCGCGATGAAGATTTCATCCACCGGATTCTGCGGGATCACATGGGGCCGGATTTGGCCCGGGTTGTGGTGGACGATGCCGCTGCCGTGGGCCGTGTCAGCAGCTTCCTTGGTGCTGATGCCAACAATGTTCTTGTAGAAGCCCACGGTGAACCCAGCGAGTTGCTGGAGCACTACAAGGTCAATGCCGCCATCCGCGATGCGCTCAAGCCTCGGGTTGACCTGCCTTCCGGTGGATACGTGATCATCGAGCCCACCGAAGCGCTCACGGTGATTGACGTGAACTCCGGATCGTTCACGCGCTCGGCCAATGCTCGAGAAACCATTCTGTGGACCAACTGCGAGGCTGCGATTGAGATCGCTCGTCAGCTCAAGCTTCGCAACATCGGCGGGGTGATCATCATCGATTTCATCGATATGGATTCCCGTCGTGATCAGCTCCAGTTGCTGGAGCATTTCACGACAGCCGTTCGTGACGATTCAGCTCGACCGCAGATCGCACAGCTCAGTGAACTTGGCCTGGTGGAGCTCACACGCAAGCGTCAAGGGCAGAACATTTACGAACTCTTCGGACGGGCCTGCCCCAGCTGTGGGGGCCTGGGCCACGTGGCTGTGCTCCCAGGCAAAGATCTTCTCCAGCCCCTGGCGACCGCCACGGGATTGGTTCGTTCCGCTGCTTCTGCCCGCGCTGAAGTGGTTTCTCCCGGAGAGAACGGAGGGAATGGCCGGAGGCGGCGTGGTGGCCGAGGGCGCGGCACTCAGGATGCTGTCCTTCCGGTCGATACCTCCGATACGACCGCTCCTGAGGTGTCGACGCAAGAGGCGCATGAGCCTGCGATAGCCCGTCGTCAGGACCCTGAATTGGTTGCCGTCCCCATGACCGACGAACAGCAGCAGTTGTTTGGCTGGCTTGGTTTGAATCCTGCCCTGTTGCTGGAAGAGCCTCCTGAATCCGACAATGTTGTTGTGAGGGTTGTTAGCCCTGGCGAGGATGAGCAGGAGGTGCTGGAGGCTGCTCGGCAGCAACTGGCGGCAACTGCAGGACGGCGTCGTCGTCGCGGCGGGCGTGGTGGCCGTTCAGGTGCACGTAATGGCGTCAGTCAGCCCGCCGTGACCCCTGCCACGGAAACTCCAGTTGTCGTGACGTCTTCCGTCCCGGATGAGACTGCACCCCTGATGGTGGAGATCACCCCCTTGGAGGCCGTGACCAATCTGACGATCAGCGAACCAGAGCCAACGATCGTTACGGAACCGGTTGAGTCGGAGCCTGCTCCGGTGGCGGATACGGCTGAGTCAGAGGAGCCCCGCCGTCGTCGTCGCCGCTCCTCTGCTGTCGCCACGGTCTGAACCGGATGACTCCGCAGGAGTCTCTCCCCATCGGGAGGGATGTGGCTGGAGTGGATGAAGTTGGTCGTGGTTGCTTGTTCGGACCTGTTTTTGCGGCCGCTGTCGTGCTGGATGGCGCAGCTGCAGAACGCCTGTTGAAGGCGGGACTGACCGACAGCAAGAAACTCTCCGCCAAACGTCGGGCTACCTTGGTTCCCTTGATTCATTCGCTGTGTGTTGCCTCCGGCATGGGCCAGGCTTCAGCGCGAGAAATTGACGCCAGTGGTATTCGCGTCGCCACTGAACGCGCCATGTTGCGTGCTCTTCAGCGACTGCCGCAATCCCCTGGCTTGGTGCTTGTGGATGGCAACCTTCCCCTCAGGCTGTGGCTGGGCCCGCAGCGCACTGTTGTTTCCGGCGACAGCCGCTCACCTGCCATCGCTGCTGCCAGCGTTCTGGCCAAGGAGGCCCGGGATGCACTCATTCGGCGTTTGTCCGATCGCTTCCCCGGTTATGGACTCGAGCGCCATGCGGGCTATGGCACGGCACAGCATCGTCAGAGCTTGATGGCTTCAGGCCCCACGCCCTTGCATCGGCAGACGTTCCTGAAGCGGCTGCTGGGATGAGAGTTGCGCCTCTGTTGCACCGCACCAGCTCCGATAGTCGTCAATGAGCTGCTGGCCGACACGGGTTTTGATGCCAATGAGGATGCCGCTCAGGATGGATTCCCCTGTTGACTCCAACACTCGTTTTGGAATCAGCTTCAGCAGGGAGGGTTGACTCACGCTGACCGAAAGATGCGCGTTCCCCTGAAGCCCCTCGGGTGTGCAGGCGAGTCGTGCTTCCAGATTCAGCGCAAAGTCATCAACGATCCCTAGGCCTTCCAGTTCGCAATCCAGGGCGCGCATCACCAGAGTGTCCCCTTCCCTATGGATCTGAAGCGACACCACGGGCTTCACATGGAGCTGAAAGACCTTCAGGCTGGTCACGACGTAGCGGTAAAGACCCGGCTGTAAGGGGGTGAGCTGGCGTGCGTCTAGTAGGGCTCCGAGAACCCGTTCCTCCTCAAGCAAATAGGTGGGCAGCCGCTCTGCTCCGGTTCTGACAGGCAGATCAAGCTTTTGACTGGCTTCGAAGGCCAGGGGCATGGACTTCACCTGACGCGGCATGATCTTATCGAGTCCATGCAGTGCGGCTTCGATGCCTACACGTCTCGCATTCCTTGGTCCAGCTGGGACCTATGGCGAGCAGGCCGCCCGGGTGTTGATCGACCAGGACGCCCTAAATGATGTCCAGTTGATGCCGTGCACCGGTCTTCGATCGGTTGTGGAACAGCTGGCTCAGGGGCAGTGTGATGCAGCCGTTGTTCCGATTGAGAACTCCGTTGAAGGGGGAGTGACAGCGACCCTCGATGCGCTCTGGTCGCATCCTGAGCTTTGTATTCAAAGGGCGTTGGTGCTCCCGATTCAGCATGCTCTGCTGGGGAGTGGTCCACTCAGCAGAGTCACGGAAGTGCTCTCTCATCCGCAGGCCCTTGCCCAGTGCAGTGGCTGGTTGGCGCAGCATTTGCCTGATGCCCTGCAGCTGCCTACCTCGTCTACCGCTGAGGCTGCTCGCATGGTGGCCGGCAGTCCCTTTCGTGCTGCGATTGCCTCCAAGACGGCTGCAAGCGAACACGGGTTGGATGAGTTGGTTTTTCCCGTGAATGATGTGGCGGGAAATCGCACCCGTTTTCTCTTGTTGCGCCGTGGTGAACGCAATGAACATGGAGATGTGGCCAGTCTTGCGTTCTCGCTGCATCGCAATGCACCTGGGGCCCTGCTGGAGGCGCTGGCTTGTTTGGCTCAGCGGGGGTTGAACATGAGCCGAATTGAATCTCGTCCGTCCAAACGGGAGTTGGGGGAATACGTGTTTTTTGTGGATGTGGACCTTCCTGCAGCGCCTTCAACTGCGCTGGCTGAACTCATCGCTCAATTGCAGCCTCTCTGTGAGCATCTCGCCCATTTCGGCGCCTACCCCAGCAGCGACCTCAGTGGCTGTTGAAAATCAGTGGTTGTTGACGATCAGTCTCGACGGATCCGAAAAACGCCAAATTGCATCAGGCCGGTGGCGAAGGCCCAGTGCATGAGCAACAACGTCGGCGTCTCCCTCAGGCCTTGAAGCACTGCTTTGGGTCCCAGGCTGAGCACAGACCAGGGACGTCGGATGCCCTCGACGATGGAGTCAATCCATGAGGGCAGCGTGGCCTGGGTCCAGTCATCGGTGACGATCTGACCACGATGGTGGGCGCTGTTGTCGAGGTTTTGGCGGAACCCCTTGATGCTGGCGAATTCGGGATGGGCCCACTGGTTGAGCAACTGACGCATCACCAAGCGTTCGGGTCGCGTCATGCCGCCGTCGGATGGGTCGCGGCGGTTCCAGTCGGCCACAGCAAGCAGACCCTCCGGCCGCATCACCCGCAGCAGTTCATCGGCATAACGCTGTTTGTCCGGCATGTGCGGGCCTGCCTCCACACTCCAGACCGCATCAAAGCTCTGATCGGGCAGTTGAAGATCCAAGGCGTCCATCACCTGGAAGCGGCAGGTCAGGCCTGATGGGGTGAGTTGCGTGGCCCGCTTCACCTGGGCTGGGCTGATGCTGATGCCGAGAACGTCCAACCCGTAATCCCGCGCCAGGATGCGGGCACTGCCACCGATGCCGCATCCCACATCCAGCACCCGGCTGCCGGCGGGAAGTTGGTTCAGACCGCTCCATCGCACAAGCTCGTGAACGAAGGCTTCCTTGGCTTCGCGAAAGTCGCAGGAGCCGGGCGGGGTCCCGTAATGGCCGAGATGGACATGTTCCCCCCAGAGTTGCTCCAACAAACGGTCTTCGGTCCAGGCGTCGTAGGCGGAGGCAACACTCTCCGACGATTCGTAGCGCCGGTCGCGACGAAGCCATAGGGCAAGCCCGGTTGCTCCAGCCGCTCCGGCCACCACAAGCAGAGATCCCAACATCACTTCAGATCCATCAGTACGGTGCGGGCCGCCAACTGGCGTCGGGTGTGGTCCAACATTTCAAACTGCTGACTCAAACGCTCTTGGGTGTCGGTCAGTTCCAGAAGACTCTGTTGCTCTGATGCGGCCTGGTCGAGATGGGCACTGATCCAGAACGACAGCTCCCGCGGTAGATCAGGGAGATCATCAGGGAGTTCCACCTCTCGGTTCTGCAGCTTGCTTGTCAGCTGAACGACGTCGTTCAAGGCTTCGCTGACCTTGTCCCGCAAGCTGTTGAGTGCCTCGGCATCGGCCACGGGCTCATCTTCCAACCAGCTCACCATGGCTGTTCGGTAGGGCGTTTCACGGGTGATGTTCAACAGGCGGAACCGCTGTTGGCCCAGCGAAACGATGTAGCTGCGACCGTCTTCAGTGGTTTGGTGCTGGAGCACCTCTGCGCAGCACCCGATTTCGGCCATCTCGCCGTTCTCAGGATTGATGCGAACGATGCCGAATCGTTTGTCGGTCTCCAGAACCGTCTGGAGAAGCATCCGATAACGCGATTCAAAAATGTGCAGCGGCAGGAGCTGCTGAGGGAACAACACGACGTCCGGCAGGGGGAACAGGGGAAGCTCCCTCACGGAAAAATCGGACACGAACGCCGTGTTGTAGGCAACTGAATCCTAGGAAAGTGAAGTCCTGATCGACTGGATCAGAGCTTCACTTCGATGTCCACACCACTGGGGAGATCTAGCTTCATCAGCGCGTCGATGGTTTTGGCTGAAGGGCTGTAGATGTCGATGATCCGACGGTGCGTGCGGGTCTCGAAGTGCTCGCGGGAGTCCTTGTCCACGTGGGGGGAGCGCAGAACGCAGTAGATCTTGCGTTTCGTGGGCAGGGGGATCGGACCGATTGCAGTTGCAGCGGTGTTATCGGCCGTTTCAATGATTTTCTCGCAAGACAGATCCAGCATGCGGCGGTCAAACGCCTTAAGGCGGATGCGGATCTTCTGCTGAGCGATGGCAGTGGACATAGGAGAGAGGCGAAAGAGCTCCGAAGACGAAGCAGGACTTCAGTTGTCGAGGTTCTTAGAAATGTAGGAGATGGGGGGCGGAGCCCCTCCATCTCCTGCTTTGTGGTTCAGCTCGCGCTGATCACTCGATGATCTTGGAGACCACGCCAGCACCGATGGTGCGGCCGCCTTCGCGGATAGCGAAACGCATGCCGGTTTCCATCGCAACAGGACAGATCAGCTCACCGGTCATCTGGATGTTGTCACCAGGCATCACCATTTCGACATTGCTGCCGTCTTCAGCGGTGAAGGCGGTGATCTGGCCGGTCACGTCAGTTGTACGGATGTAGAACTGCGGGCGGTAGCCAGCGAAGAAAGGAGTGTGGCGGCCGCCTTCTTCCTTCTTCAGCACATACACCTGACCTTCGAATTTGGTGTGAGGGGTGATGGAGCCAGGCTTCACCAACACCATGCCGCGTTCGATGTCTTCCTTCTGGATGCCGCGCAGCAGCAGACCAACGTTGTCGCCAGCCATGCCCTCGTCGAGCAGCTTGCGGAACATTTCCACACCGGTGACGGTTGTCTTCCGAGGCTCGCGAATGCCGACGATCTCGATTTCTTCGCCGACTTTGACCATGCCGCGCTCAATACGGCCGGTGGCCACGGTGCCACGACCGGTGATGGAGAAGACGTCTTCCACAGCCATCAGGAAGGGCTTGTCCACTTCCCGCTCAGGCTCAGGAATGCTGGCGTCAACAGCCGCCATCAGTTCCTCGATCTTGGCTTCCCACTCAGCCTCGCCTTCGATGGCCTTCAGGCCAGACACCTGAACGACGGGGATGTCATCGCCGGGGAAGTCGTAGCTGGAGAGCAGTTCACGGATCTCCATTTCCACCAGTTCGATGATCTCTTCGTCATCGACCATGTCGCACTTGTTCAGTGCAACCACCAGAGCTGGAACGCCCACCTGCTTGGCCAGAAGGATGTGCTCCTTGGTCTGGGCCATGGGGCCGTCGGTGGCAGCACACACCAGGATGGCGCCGTCCATCTGAGCGGCACCGGTGATCATGTTCTTCACATAGTCCGCGTGGCCAGGGCAGTCCACGTGAGCGTAGTGACGAGACTCGGTCTCGTACTCAACGTGAGCGGTGTTGATGGTGATGCCGCGCTCACGCTCTTCGGGGGCGCCGTCGATGTCGGCATAGTTCTGAACTTCAGCCTGCCCTTTCTTGGCGAGCACGTTGGTGATCGCGGCGGTGAGGGTGGTCTTGCCGTGGTCAACGTGGCCGATGGTGCCGATGTTGACGTGGGGCTTGTTCCTTTCGAACTTCTCGCGTGCCATGGGTGTTTAAAGAATCGAGGGTTGGGTTTGGAGGAGTTTAGAGATCAGGAATTGCCCTGATTCTTGGAGATGATGGCCTCGGCCACATTGCGAGGAACTTCGGCGTAATTGTCGAATTCCATCGAGAAAATGCCCCGGCCCTGGGTCATGGAGCGGAGCTCGGTGGCGTAACCGAACATCTCGGCAAGGGGCACCTTGGCCGAGATTTTGGACGTGCCGTCATCGACGGACTGGCCTTCAACCTGACCTCGACGGGAGGACAGGTCGCCGATGATCGAACCGAGGAAATCCTCGGGGACTTCGACCTCGACCTTCATCATCGGTTCAAGCAGCACAGGATTGCACTTCTTGACGCCGTCCTTGAAGGCCATGGATCCGGCGATCTTGAACGCCATCTCCGAAGAGTCGACGTCGTGATATGAGCCATGCACCATCGTGCATTTCACATCGATCAGCGGATATCCGGCGATCACACCGGATTCGCAGGTCTCTTTCATGCCCTGCTCGGCGGGCTTGATGTATTCCTTCGGAACGACACCGCCCACGATCTTGTTGACGAATTCGAAGCCGGAGCCGGGCTCACCCGGTTCCATTTCGATCACGACGTGGCCGTATTGACCCTTACCACCGGTCTGACGAGAGAACTTGCCTTCGCCACCTGCGGAACCACGGATGGTTTCGCGATAGGACACCTGAGGTGCGCCGATGTTGGCTTCCACCTTGAATTCGCGCAGCATGCGGTCCACCAGGATTTCCAGGTGGAGCTCGCCCATGCCGGCGATCACGGTCTGACCGGTTTCAGAGTCAGTATTGACGCGGAACGTGGGGTCTTCCTCTGCCAAAGACACAAGTGCCTTGGAGAGTTTTTCCATGTCGCCCTTGGTCTTGGGCTCCACGGCCACTGAGATCACCGGTTCGGGGATGAACAGGGTCTCAAGAACGATGGGATCGTCCTGGGTGCAGAGGGTGTCACCGGTGGTGGTGTTCTTCAGACCCAGCACAGCGCCGAGGTCTCCGGCTCGCAGGGCATCGACTTCTTCGCGATCATCCGCCTTCAGCACCACAAGACGAGAGATGCGCTCCTTCTCTCCCTTGGTGGAGTTGAGCACATAACTGCCTTTCTCCAGCACGCCGGAGTACATCCGGACGAAGGTGAGTTTGCCGTAAGGATCGGCCATCACCTTGAAGGCGAGGGCACTGAAAGGAGCACTGTCGTCGGAAGGACGCACGGCTTCGCTGCCGTCGGGAAGCACACCCTGGATGGGGGGGACATCGACAGGAGCTGGCAGGTAGTCGATCACGGCGTCGAGCACCAGCTGCACGCCTTTGTTCTTGAAGGCAGAGCCGCAGAGCATGGGTACAAGACCGTGCTTCAGCACGCCTTCGCGAATGCCTTGCTTGAGCTCATCAACGCTGAGTTCGCCGCTCTCGAGGAACTTCTCGATCAGAGACTCGTCGGTTTCGGCGACGGTTTCCATCAAGGTGTTCCGCCATTCGGCCACCTCGTCGGCCATAGCAGCCGGCACTTCGGCCTCTTCGATATCGGTGCCGAGATCGTTCTTATAGATGTACGCCTTGTTGGCAACGAGATCGATGATGCCGCTCAGTTCACCTTCAGCCCCGATCGGAAGCTGGATCGGGACAGCATTGGCCTTGAGGCGATCCTTGATCTGGCCGTGAACCTTGAGGAAGTCCGCACCGGTGCGGTCCATCTTGTTGACGAACACCATCCGGGGGACGGAGTAGCGATCCGCCTGACGCCAAACGGTCTCGGATTGGGGCTGAACACCACCAACCGCGCAGAAGACGGCGATCACACCATCCAGCACACGCATGGAACGCTCCACCTCGATGGTGAAGTCCACGTGGCCAGGCGTGTCAATGATGTTGATCCGATGGTCCTGCCAAGACGTCGAAATGGCAGCTGCCGTGATCGTGATGCCACGTTCCCGCTCCTGGGCCATCCAGTCGGTGACTGCAGCGCCGTCATGCACCTCGCCGATTTTGTGCACCACACCGGAATAGAACAGGATCCGTTCGGTAGTGGTGGTTTTTCCGGCATCGATGTGAGCAGCGATACCAATATTTCTGACGCGTTCCAGGGGGAAGTCGCGGGCCACAGGAAATTCTCCGGGGGTGGGGCGTGAAAAGGCGGGGAGACTCTACAGGTCAGCCATGAACATCTGTGTTGACGGGCTGGCCTGAAAGGCTCAGTAGCGGTAGTGGGCGAAGGCTTTGTTGGCTTCGGCCATTTTGTGGGTCTCTTCGCGCTTGCGAACGGCGCTGCCAGCCTCATTGGCGGCATCCATTAATTCGCCAGCCAACTTCTGGGCCATGCTCCGACCATTACGGGCACGGGAAAAGCTCACCAGCCAGCGCAGGGCCATGGCCGTTCCGCGCTCCTGGCGCACTTCCATGGGCACCTGATAGGTGGCGCCACCAACCCGGCGAGCGCGCACTTCCACCAATGGAGTGGCGTTCTTGACGGCAGTTTCGAACAGTTCGAGCGGATCTCCGCCGGTGCGCTCATTGATCAGCCCGAACGCGTCGGACAGGATCCGTTGCGCTGTGGACTTCTTGCCGTGCTGCATCAGGCGCACCACCATCATCGTGGCGAGGCGGCTGTTGAACTGCGGATCGGGAAGAATCGGGCGCTTTTCAGCGGCGTTGCGGCGGGACATTAGGGATCAGAACGTTGTGGGAATGAGGAAGAAACCGGTGATCACTCCTTGGGAGCCTTGGCGCCGTACTTGGAGCGGGACTGACGCCGGTCTTTCACACCAGCTGTATCCAGGGTTCCGCGAATGATGTGATAGCGGACGCCAGGGAGGTCCTTGACACGACCACCACGGATCAAAACGACCGAGTGCTCCTGCAGGTTGTGACCGACGCCACCGATATAAGCCGTGACTTCAAAGCCGGAAGTAAGGCGCACACGAGCCACCTTGCGCAAAGCCGAATTGGGCTTTTTCGGCGTTGAGGTGTAAACGCGGGTGCAAACACCGCGTCGTTCCGGACACGATTTCAGGGCCGGGGACTTTGTCTTGGCCTTGAGGCGTGAGCGCTCAGTGCGGATCAGCTGTTGGATGGTTGGCATCGATGGTCGGTGAGCGGTCGGACTCCCGACCTGATTCGACAATCGACCACGATACCGGGTGACGGTCCCCTTTCAGACGCGGCTGAAGGCACTGCCACAGGCACAGGGTTCAACACCGTCGCTGCTGCGGATCAGAAATCCGCCACCACTGAGGTCGCCGCGGTAGTCCAGACAAAGACCCTCGAGCAATTTGAGCTGCTCTGCAGGGGCGTGCAGCGTCACGCCATCGGCCCTTGCAATGGCAATACCGGCCAAATGTCCTGCTCGAATGCGCAGCACATGCTGTGCGCATTCCCCTGGAGTGACGTCGAGATGCATCTGCCCGGGTGTTCCCGCCACGGCAGCCTGACGCCCTAGCTCGGCAGCAGCGGCAGCGGTCAGCCGCAAATTGGCAGCCATGCTCAGTTTCTTGGGTTCTCCACTGTTGCAGGTCTCAGAGGGGGATAAGCCCCAGTCCGTTATGAACTCTCGGGGTGCTGCCACGACCGTTCATCACGGTTTGACCTGCCACGACGAGCGTTGTCGAACTGCCGCCATCCATATTCAACGCATCACGCAGGCCCAGTTGTTGGGCTGCCAGTGCTGTTTCCACAAGCGTGGGATCACTGCCAGAGGCACCACGCAGGGTCATTAGCCATTGACCGCTCTGCCCTTGGGCCACCACGGTCCGCGGTGCCGCCAAGCTCATGAAGCCGGGACTAAAGCCTTCTTGGCGTCCATTCAGAACCACACGCCCGTTCTGCATCAGGAGTGGACCGCCGCCCAGCACATTCGGCTGTTGGGCGAGGGATGAGCTCGCCCGTGATCTCAACAGGATCCGATCGCCAGGTCGCGCTGGTAGTGGGGTGCGCCCGCGAGCCACCACCAACTCAGCGTCCTGTGGGATGGAAATCCCGCGCTGCAGGTTGGTTTGCTCGAACGTTGCCTCGACGCGGCCACCGCGAATCAAGAGTGCTTCCTCTTCACCGCTCAAGGCCCGGTAGCGGGGGCCCCAGGCCGGTGTGTAAAGGCTCAGTCCTTTTTGGACGTAGCCGCTGTTGATCGCTTTGATGCCCCAGTGCTGACCGTTGTTCACCTGCAACGTTTGGTCCAGGCGAAGTCGGCCGAACTGCAGATCTCCTGACGATCCCCAAGCGATGACGCCGCGGTTCAAAATCGGTCCCGATAGCCAGACCCCCTGGCGCCGCAGGGCTCCAAGGGGGAGTTGATTGATCCGGTTGAAAAACCCTCCGTTCACGGCGACCAGCGCCCCTGCTGGTTGGGAGAGCTGCGGAAGAAACTGCAGGCCCTGTTGCTGTTCGGTCTTGGCCAGGGGCTGCAGGGTGATCCCAAGGCCGCTCAGGTCACCGCCAGCACGAAACACCTGGATGGGTTTCACCCCCACCTTGATCGTGCGTTTCTCCAGCACAAAGCCCCGCCTGAGCAACGCGGCAACAGTTGGATTGCTTAGGGGCAGGCGTGCGCTTGGGGGTTGGCGGCGGCCGCCGACCCGCACACCGTCCAGCACCAATCGCCAGGGAGACGACAGGCTCAAGCTCCGTAGCTTTGTGGCTTGTCCCTGCAGCACAAGGCCGCCGTCATGACGCTGCTGAGGAGCGAGCCCCCACGCTTTGAGCTGACGTTTCTGTGACGGCGAGACCTTGAGCTCCAGCAACAGGTCACCGTTCAGCTGCTGCACCAAGGCGGGTCCGTTCAGATCAAGCACCAAACGATCGGCTGTTGAACCCTTGCCGCGGCGCAGGTTGTTCACGGTTGGGGTGGGCAGCCGAAGCGTCAGGCTGCTTCCGTTCACTTGGGTGGCAACACCGATCTCGGTGAGCCAGTCGCTCACTTCGAGACCGACTTCATCCCCGAGCGAACGGGTCTCTAGCGAAGCCAGGGGGACGGTTCGACCGAACCATTCCAGTGCCTCTCCGTCGATGCGAGCAACGCGCCTGAAACCCAGCCGGGATTCCAGGAGCTCCAAGGGCAGCCAGAGTTCCTCTGTTGCTGTGTTGCTGCCCCTCCAAAGCCAAACCGCTTTGCTGCGCTCTCGGCCGACGAGGACTTCATCACCACTTTGCTTCGGCACAAAGCGCAGCTCTGGAGGTGGCGCGGGCGGTGGCGCGGAAAGTGGGGCAAAGGCCAGCATCAAATGCCTTGGCGGAGAGGCGCCTGCCTAGGATCGTCCCTCGAGATGGTTTCTGCAGAGCTCGAAGCTGCAGGCCCATGCGTCCGTCCGGTTGAGTTCCCTATGACTGAAGCCATCCGTTCCGCTGTCTGGCCTTACTGCGACAGCCCTGCGCCCGAGGTTGTTGCGGGTGAGAAGGATGCTTGTGGCGTTGGCTTTTTGGCCCAGCTCCAGGGACAGGCCAGCCATTGGGTGTTGGAACAGGCCCTGCGTGGTTTGGGATGCATGGAGCACCGAGGCGGTTGTGGGGGAGATGGAGACTCCGGCGATGGCGCAGGGGTGTTGTGTCAAATCCCCTGGACGTACCTAAAAGCCGTCTGGCCTGAGGCGGGTGCAGCGCGGGGCCTCGGGATGATGTTCATGCCGACCGATGCCACCCGTCGTGCCGAGGTCCGAGGCCTCTGTGATGACGAGGCCAAGGCGCTCGGCTTGCAACCGCTTGGTTGGCGAATTGTTCCTGTGGACTCTGCGGTGCTTGGCCCCCTGGCCCGCGCCACCGCTCCCGTCATTGAGCAGTGGGTGCTCAACGGCGATGCGGACGACGCAGGGTTTGATGGGCAGCTTCTCCGCTTGCGGCGGCGGATTGGCGCCCGTGTGCGGGCTGCCCTTGGCGCCGAGGTGGCCCAGGAGGTTTATGTCGCTTCCCTGAGCAGCCGGACGGTTGTCTACAAGGGCATGGTCCGGTCCGAGGTTCTGGCGCAGTACTACGCCGATCTGCAGGATCCACGTTTTGCGGTGAGTTTTGCGGTCTATCACCGTCGCTTCAGCACGAACACCTTGCCCCGTTGGCCTCTGGCGCAGCCGATGCGGCTTTTGGGTCATAACGGTGAGATCAACACGCTGCTGGGAAATCTCAACTGGGCCAAGGCGTCAGAAGCCAGCCTCGAGAACGTTTGGGGAGATGCTGCAGACGACCTGATCCCAGTGGTAAACCCTGCGTTCAGTGATTCCGCCAATCTTGACGCCACCCTGGAGCTGATGGTGCGCAGTGGGCGGTCGATCACCGACAGCCTGATCACGCTCGTTCCGGAAGCCTTCCGCAATCAGCCCGACCTCGACAGCCGTCCCGATGTGATGGCGATGTATGAATTCAACGCGGGAATTCAGGAGCCATGGGATGGCCCAGCCCTGCTGGTCTTTGCTGACGGCAAGCGGGTGGGTGCCACGCTCGACCGCAATGGGTTGCGCCCGGCGCGTTGGTGCACCACCGAAGACGGCTTCGTGATCATGGGGTCTGAGACCGGCGTGGTCGACCTCAGCGGCAAGACGATTGTTCAGAAAGGACGTCTTGGCCCCGGCCAGATGGTGGCCGTTGATCTGGAACGCGGTGAGTTGCTCGACAACTGGTCGGTTAAGGAAGACGCGGCATGTCGATTCCCCTATGCCGATTGGTTGCAGCAGCATCGCCGCGGTGTGGAACCCCAGCCTTGGACTCAAAACCGACAGGTGGGTGAACTCGACCTGCTGCGGTTGCAGACCGCCATGGGCTTCACCGCTGAAGACTTCGATTTGATCATTGAAGACATGGCGGCCCTCGGCAAGGAGCCGACTTACTGCATGGGGGATGACATTCCCCTGGCGGTGCTTTCCGATAAGCCGCACCTGCTCTACGACTATTTCAAGCAGCGCTTCGCCCAGGTCACCAACCCACCGATTGATCCCTTGAGGGAAAAGCTGGTGATGAGCCTTGAGATGCATCTGGGTGAACGCCGGCCGGCCCTGAAGCCCCAGCCGGAAGCGGCTTCAGTGATCCACCTCGAGACTCCTGTTTTGAATGAGGCGGAACTAGCGGCAATCAGTCAGCAAGGTTTGCCCGTCCAGACCGTGTCCACCCAGGTGGCAGTTGAGTCCTGCGCGGGAGGCCTTCAGAAGGCCATTGATGCGCTTTGCAGCCTTGCGGAACAGGCGGTGCGTGCTGGTGCGCAGGTGCTGGTGCTCTCCGATCGGGTCGACAGCACGGGGGCGGCGGCACAGCTGACGCCCACGACGGTGGCAATGCCGGCCTTGCTGGCCGTGGGTGCTGTTCACCACCATCTGTTGCGCCAGAAGTTGCGTCTGCAGTGCTCTCTTGTGGTCGATACCGCCCAGTGCTGGAGCACCCATCACATGGCGTGTCTGATCGGCTACGGCGCCAGTGCCGTCTGCCCTTGGCTCACCTGGGAGACAACGCGCCACTGGCTGGAGCATCCCAAGACCAAGAAGCGGATCGAACAGGGCAAGTTGCCAGCCCTGGATGCCGATCAGGCGCAGGCCAATGTGCGTTTGTCGCTGGAGAACGGTCTCCGGAAGATCCTCTCCAAAATTGGAATCTCCTTGCTTGCCAGCTATCACGGCGCCCAGATCTTTGAAGCGATTGGACTAGGTGCGGATGTGGTGGAGACCGCCTTCACCGGGACGACGAGCCGTGTTGCAGGCATGACGCTCTCCGAGTTGGCGAATGAAACGCTCTCGATGCATGCCAAGGCCTTCCCCGAGCTCAACCGCAGCAAGCTCGAGTTCATGGGCTTTGTTCAGTACCGCAGTGGTGCTGAATACCACCGCAATAACCCCGAGCTTTCCAAGGCGCTGCACAAGGCAGTGGCCCAGGGCCCTGGTTATGACCACTTCTCCACCTACCAGGCGCTCTTGGAGAACCGCCCGGTGATGGCCCTGCGTGACCTGTTGGAGTTCAAGCTGGCGCCCACCCCGGTGCCCCTCGACCAGGTGGAGAGCGTGGAGAGCATCTGCACCCGCTTCTGTACGGGGGGGATGAGCCTCGGTGCGTTGTCCCGGGAAGCCCATGAAGTGCTGGCCGTGGCGATGAATCGCATCGGTGGCAAGAGCAACAGCGGTGAAGGTGGTGAAGACCCCGCACGCTTCCAGATCCTCAAGGATGTGGATGGGGAAGGACGGTCCGCCGCATTCCCAAGCATCGGCGGGCTTCGCAATGGCGACACCGCTTGTTCGGCGATCAAGCAGGTTGCTTCAGGGCGTTTCGGTGTGACGGCTGAATACCTGCGCAGTGGCAAACAACTGGAGATCAAGGTGGCCCAGGGGGCCAAGCCCGGTGAAGGGGGCCAACTGCCTGGGCCGAAGGTCGACAAGTACATCGCCTGGCTGCGCAACAGCAAGCCAGGAGTGGCCTTGATTTCGCCGCCGCCTCACCACGACATCTATTCCATTGAGGACCTGGCGCAGTTGATTCATGACCTGCACCAGGTGCATCCTGCTGCTCCTGTGAGCGTGAAGCTGGTGGCCGAGATCGGCATTGGCACCATCGCTGCGGGCGTGGCGAAGGCCAACGCGGATGTGATCCAGATCTCGGGTCACGACGGGGGCACGGGCGCATCTCCCCTGAGTTCGATTAAGCACGCCGGCAGTCCATGGGAACTGGGCCTGACCGAGGTGCATCGCTCTCTGGTGGAAAACGGTCTGCGCGATCGGGTCCTGCTGCGTGCTGATGGAGGTCTGAAAACCGGCTGGGACGTCATGATCGCTGCCCTGCTCGGCGCGGAAGAGTACGGGTTCGGGTCGATCGCCATGATCGCTGAGGGCTGCGTCATGGCTCGTGTCTGCCACACCAACAATTGCCCTGTCGGGGTCGCCACGCAGAAGGAGAACCTGCGCAAGCGCTTCAACGGTGTACCTGAGCACGTCGTCAACTTTTTCTGGTATGTAGCCGAGGAAGTGCGGCAGCTGATGAGTCTGCTCGGCGTTACCCGCCTGGAAGAGCTGATTGGCCGTATGGATCTTCTCAAGGCTCGTTCCGTCGATCTGGCCAAGACAAACTGTGTGGATCTATCTGGCTTAATCGCTCCGATCAGTGGCGCTGCGGATCGGTCCTGGCTTCGTCACAGTGATCAGGCTCACGGCAATGGTCTGATTCTTGAGGATCAGCTGCTCGCCGATGTTGACCTCATGGCAGCGTTGGAGAACCACGGTGCCGTCAGCCGCAGCATCGAGATCATCAATACCGATCGCAGTGTCTGTGCACGTCTGGCTGGTGAAATTGCCCAGCGTCATGGCAACCGCGGATTCAATGGACAGCTCGATCTGACGTTCCGTGGTGCCGCGGGCCAGAGCTTTGGGGCTTTCCTGGTGCAGGGCATGCAGGTTCGTCTTGAGGGTGAAGCCAACGACTACGTCGGCAAGGGCATGAACAGTGGTCGCATCACCCTGGTGCCTTCTGACGGTTCTGCCTCTCCAGGGGATCAGGTGATCCTTGGCAACACCTGTCTCTATGGGGCCACCGGTGGTGAGCTGTTTGCTCATGGTCGAGCTGGCGAGCGCTTCGGCGTTCGCAACAGTGGAGCCCGCACCGTGGTGGAAGGCGCTGGTGACCACTGCTGTGAGTACATGACCGGTGGTGTGGTGGTTGTCCTCGGAAGCACCGGCCGCAATATCGGTGCTGGCATGACCGGTGGTGTGGCCTTCTTGCTGGATGAGGAGGGCCGTGTCGCGCCTCGGGTGAACCCGGAGATTGTTGAGGTCTGTACCATCACCACCCATGAGCAGGAGACGCTGCTGAAGGGCCTGCTGCAACAGCATGTGGATCTAACGGGCAGCGAAAAGGCTGCCGATCTCTTGGCCCACTGGTCTGCGGCGAAGCATCGCTTCAAGGTGTTGGTCCCACCAAGCGAGCGGGAACCCATGGGATTGGCCGTTAAGCAGGCTGTGGCCGCCTAGCGCCGTCGTCTCTCGTGGCCTGGTTCGTCAAGACCGAAACCTTCACGGCCGTCGCCGCCGCTCTGCCCGTCGAGCAGCGGCGGCCCACCTTGGAGGCTCACCGCCACTGGGTTGTGCAGGAAGCAGCTGCAGGACGACGTCTTCAGAGCGGTTACCTGGTTGATGACAACCGGCGGCCTGGTGGCGGGGGATTGCTGATGTTTGAAGCTTCGTCCTACGCCGAAGCTCGGGCGTGGGTGCAGAACGACCCGATGATTCGCGCCGGTCTGGTGGACTGGCAGTTGCACGAATGGATCCCCGTCAGCGGGGGTGGCTGGTCATAAGCCGCTGCACCTCACCGGCGTGGTAGCTGCTGCGGGTGAGTGGTGAGCTGACGACCTGGAGGAAGCCCAGTTCCTCTTCGCCGACTCTTCTGTAGGTGTCGAACTGAGCAGGAGTCACAAAGCGGTCGACGGTCAGATGTTTCGGACCTGGAGAGAGGTATTGGCCGATGGTGACGATGTCGACCTTGTGCTGGCGCAGATCCCGGAGCGTTTGGATCACCTCCTCATCGGTTTCACCGAGCCCGACCATCAGGCCTGACTTGCTGTAAGCCTTGGGCCATTGGTCACGCACACGCTGCAGCAGCTCCAGGGAGCGTTGGTAGATGCCCTGGGGCCGAGCCAGGCGGTACATCCGCGGAACCGTCTCGATGTTGTGGTTCAGCACATGGGGTGCAGCTCCCATCACGCTTGCCAAAGCGTCCCAGTTGCCACAGAAGTCAGGAATCAGCAGCTCGATTGTTGTGAGCGGTGAGCGCTTTTTGACCTGTTCAATGCAGGCCACGAACTGGGAGGCGCCGCCATCAGCGAGATCATCACGGTTCACGGAGGTGATCACCACATGTTTCAGGCCCAGACGGGCTACCGCTTCGCCGAGCCGTTGCGGTTCCGTCGGATCCAGCTCGCGCACGCTCTTGTCGAAGTCGATGTCGCAGTAGGGGCATGCGCGGGTGCAGCCAGGCCCCATGATCAGAAACGTGGCTGTGCCGCCTGCGAAGCATTCCCCGATGTTGGGGCAGCTCGCTTCCTGGCAGACCGTGTTCAGGTTCAAGTCCAGTAGCAGGTCGGCCACGGCGCCGATCCGTTCGCGCTGCGGAGCCTTAACGCGCAACCACTCCGGCTTGAGCACGGCGAAGTCTCTTCAATCCATGACCTTAGACCTTGCGCCGATGTCTCTGCTGGCCTCTCGGAAACACCAATCTCCTAAGATTGAAGTGCCGGGATGTGGCGCAGTTTGGTAGCGCACTTCGTTCGGGACGAAGGGGCCGCAGGTTCGAATCCTGTCATCCCGATTGATGCTTTCGTGCTGCGCCAGAAGGTCTTGGTTGAAGACCTGGGTTGGCCTAGACGAACGCAAAGTTCCGATCGACGAAGCATGGCTGCGTAGGTTCAAATGTTTCGACCTGCTTCAACCCTTTTTCGTGTTGGAGCTGCTTTATCTCTTGAAACCATCAATGCTCCGGCGGCGATGCAGGTGAATTGATCGCGATAAACCACGTCACAGATCTCATTGGAGGCTCGCCCCGGGGTACCCCCGCGGCGTCACCATCCAGCCATCCTCTGCTCGGCTGCTGCTGTTCCCGATCAGAACCAAGGTGAGCATGTCCACTGATTCAGGCTCTAAGCGTTCAAGGCACGTCAGCTGACGAGATTCTTCTGCGCGGCCCAGCTGCCGAGCCAGCATTACCGGGGTTGTTGGGGGGCGGTGTCTCAGCAGGATCTCTCTGGCTTTCCCGAGTTGCCAATCCCGTCCTTTAGAGCGTGGGTTGTAGAGCGCAACAACAAAATCTCCTGATGCAGCGGCCTCTAGTCGCTTCTCGATCACGTTCCAGGGTGTAAGGCGATCGCTGAGGCTCACGCTGCAGAAGTCATGCATGAGTGGCGCTCCCGCTCTGGCAGCGGCCAGCTGGAATGCTGAAATTCCGGGATGCACCGTGAAGCTCGGTCGGTCCTGCTCGGGTTGCTGAAGCAGCAGCTCCAGAGCTAATCCCGCCATTCCATAGATCCCGCTATCTCCAGAGGAGATGAGAGCAACCTTGGCGCCCTGTTGTGCCAAGCGCAGTGCTTCGGCACAGCGGTCCCATTCCCGGGTGAGCTGACCGTCGAACCGAATTTGATCCGCCCGCCGCAGGGGCTCCAGCAGATCGAGGTAGAGGCTGTAGCCGACCCAGGCGCAGCATCGCGACAGGGCCGATTTGGCGTCTCCGCTGAGCAGGGATAGATCTCCGGGACCACTGCCGACGAGGTGTAGTTCTCCCCGACCCGGTGCGTGGGGTAGTGGAGCTTCGGCAATGGCCACCGTGACCGCGCCCTGTTCTCCCGGCGCGGGATGGCTGATTTGCTTTGGCTGGATCAGAACACCTTTGTCGCCTGCCGCCAGCAACGCCGCTGCTTCTGACACTGAAGCTGTTCCCATTTCCCTGCGCACGACCTCGGAGGGGTTCGGCACGTCAATGGAGGCCAGCGTCTGCTCTGCAAAGGTTCGGAACGGCCATGCCCTGGTCTGGCTCAGTTGTTGCAAGGCTGGTTCATCGGATTTCCTCTCTGCGCTGGCGATGCCGGCGACAGCCTCCTTCGCCAGCCCGGCTGTTGCTAAAGCCTCGGTAATGGCCTTTTCGACCAAGGACAGACTGGTGTTGCGCTCGCAGCCGATGCCGATCCAGAGCGTTGCTGGATGCCATTGGCAATCACCCTGAAGGCGCGCTCCGATCACAAGGTCAGCGGCCTCTGACGACACTTTTTCGAGCAAGTGCTGGCTTTCGGGGCATTGCCAGGCGGAACATCCACTGTTCTGGTGAATGCTGATGCTGAATCCCTGGGCTTGCCGCACCATCAGAGTGCGCCAACCCGCCACCGACCCCCTGCGTCTCCAGCCCCAGCCTTCACCAAAGGCATCCAGGGGGAGACGTCCTTCATGGGCGCAGGCGCCAGTGATCACGGCCTGCCCTCCCAGATCCATGGCGATCTCCCGCGCGCGTTGTTCAGCACCTGCGGAATGGCCTCCCAGCAGCGGGATGATGAAATCCCCTTTCGGGTCGAGAACCAGAACGGCCGGATCCTGCTCCTTGCTTTGGATCCGCGGTGCGATAAGGCGTGTCACCGCGCCCACGGCACCCACAATCAGCACGACGTTCTGCGCCATCCAGTGCTCATCAAGAGCAGTATTGATGTTTTGATCGGCCGCCTTGATCCGGTCAATGTGGCCGCGCAGCAGCAATCGCTCCAAGAGCGGCATGGCGCTGGGGGAGAGTCCTAGGCCCAGAGCAGGTACGTCGGGTGTTGGGTTCAGGGCAGGGAATCCAGGTCAGGGCTTGCGCAAGCGGCCATCACTGTTGAGCAGCTCACGCGCTGATCCTCCCAGGCTGCTGCTCGGCATCAGCTTGGCTTCTGTCTTGGCCTGCTGTTCGAGCGATTCGGTTGGCTTTTCCGCAACCGGTGGATTGTTCTCGCTGGTGTTCATTGGAAGATCGTTGTCAGCGGGCTGCTCCTTGGTCGGTGTTGGCTGGCTGGCCTCTGCCGTGGCTTGGTCCTGAGCCAGGGGCGACTGTGGGGTCTCGTGATCGCTGTTCTCGGGGGCGATGGGATCGGTCTCTGTCTCTGCTTCTGTCTCTGTCTCGGCCTCGATCTCGACTGGCGCCAGTTGTGGTGGCTGTTCTGCTTTCTGTGGAGCCTCTTTCGGTTGTTCGACCGTTTCCGGCATCTCTGGCTCAGGTGATCCGCTTAAGCGGGCGAGCTGGCTCTCATTGAGGCGCGATCGCATCCAGCCCGGCTTGGGACCTGATGGAGCCTTCAGGTGAACCAGCTGATTGTTGAACACGGGTGTGATCGGCTCGCCCAGCTCATTCAGAAGTTCCATCTGAATGTCGTGACTGCTTGCGCCATTCGATCCTTTGAGCCACAGGGCCTCCTGGTGATCAACCAGAAAGCTGTCTCCATCAATGCTGATGCGTAGACGCCAGCGTCCATCCCCCTCACGCAGGTTTTGGAGCGGAGCATTCCAAAGGAGCCAGTCCACCAGAAGTGGTTGCAGGCCTTGTTCTCCAGCGGGTGGAACAGGAACCAGCCAGGGTGAATCCCGGTCGGGTTGCGTGCCCTGAAGTTTTTGCCAGAGGTGGACGCGGCCCTGGATGGAGGCCCCTGGTGACTGAACGGCCTCCCCCCAGGGATAAGCAGCCCATGCGCTGAACCGGTGACTGCCCGCTTCCAGATCGTCAATGCGGACCGTCAGGCGGTTGCCATCGCTATCGCTCAGCCGTAGGGGAGAACGGTCATCGATCTGGATGGCGATGTGGGGGCCCAGACCCAGTTCGGGGTCGTTGTTCAGGGGCCAGTCATCGATCTCGAAACTCAGCTCAAGCTCTTGCGTCGCCACGATGGTGTCGTTGCTTGGATTCACCAACCGCAGGGATGGACGGTGCCGTTGAAGCTCCTGCCGCAGCTGTTGCACCGCCCCTGGTGGGGCCACCTCCTGGAGCTTGCCGCTGGGGGTGGAGCTCGATAGGGGCTTCGCTCCGGTGCCGACATCGCGGTTGAAGAATCCAGGTCGTGCATGAACTGGCAATCCGGCGCTCAGCAGCACCACAGCTGTCAGCAGAACAGCCCATATCGACTTCAGGCCAGGGCGAAGCATTGGGCATGAACAGATCTGATCATTCTGAACAATCAGCCCTTCAATGTCACAGTTTTAGTTATTTAAGGAGAATATTTGCGGGAAATTGTATTTCTTACTGGTTGAGATCTTCATTGTTTGACTGATTCTCGGCCTTCTGCAGACGCCTGTCGCTGACTGGCCCGCCATGGGATTGAACCTTTGTAACTCAGTTCCCTTTAACCCCCACCTCCGCACCTATGCTTCCGCCAGCGGTCCCCTCTGTGGGGCCCCAGCTTCAGTGCAGTCAAGGGGTTTCGGCTCCCTGTCTCACTGACGCCCTGACGCTGATTCCCTGTGGATTGGTGTCCGGGGCCCCGGTGGATTCCGATTCGCCGGAGGGGTGGCCCACCACCTCGAATCCCGTCCCTCGAGGAACGACTCGATGACCATCAGCCCACCAGAGCGTGGGAGTGACGCGAAGAGCCAGGTCGAGAAGGTTGACAATCCTGCAACCTTTGAATTGTTCGGTAAGCCCGGACATTTCGACCGCGCCCTCGCGAAAGGTCCCAAAACCACCACCTGGGTTTGGAACCTTCACGCCAACGCTCACGACTTCGACGCTCACACGAGCGACCTGCAAGAGGTCTCTCGGCGGATTTTCTCCGCGCATTTCGGCCACCTGGCCGTCATCTTCATCTGGCTCAGCGGTGCCTTCTTCCACGGCGCACGCTTCTCCAACTATTCCGGTTGGCTTGCCGACCCCACCCATGTGAAGCCAAGCGCCCAGCAAGTCTGGGCTGTCTTTGGCCAAGACATCCTCAATGGAGACATGGGTGCCGGGTTCCAAGGCATCCAAATCACCTCAGGCCTCTTCCAGATGTGGCGGGCCTGGGGCATCACCAGTGAAACCCAGCTCATGGCTTTGGCCATCGGTGCTCTGGTGATGGCCGGCCTGATGCTCAACGCTGGTGTTTTCCACTACCACAAGGCAGCGCCAAAGCTGGAGTGGTTCCAGAACGTTGAGTCGATGCTGAACCACCACCTGGCAGGTCTGCTGGGTCTCGGTTCACTGTCATGGGCAGGCCACCTGATCCACGTCTCGGCGCCTGTCACCAAGTTGATGGATGCCATTGATGCCGGCCAGCCGCTGGTTCTCAACGGCAAGACCATCGCTTCGGCTGCAGACATTCCGCTGCCGCACGAATTCTTCAACCAGGATCTGCTGGCTCAGCTGTACCCCGGCTTCAGTGCCGGTGTCGGTGCCTTCTTCTCCGGTAACTGGGCTGCCTACAGCGATTTCCTCACCTTCAAAGGTGGTCTAAATCCTGTGACTGGAAGCCTTTGGATGACGGATATCGCCCATCACCATGTGGCGATCGCCGTGATGTTCATCGTTGCCGGTCACATGTACCGGACCAACTGGGGCATCGGTCACTCCATCAAGGAGATCCACGAAGGCCAGAAGGGCGATCCCCTGCTGTTCCCTGCCACCAATGGTCACGACGGACTCTATGAGTTCATGACCACCTCCTGGCATGCCCAGCTGGCGGTCAATCTGGCCATCGGCGGCTCGGTGAGCATCATCGTCGCTCAGCACATGTACGCGATGCCTCCGTATCCGTACCAAGCGATCGACTATCCGACCCAGATTGGTCTCTTCACACACCACATTTGGATCGGCGGTTTCCTGATCGTTGGCGCCGGCGCTCACGCTGCCATTGCCATGGTGCGCGACTACGACCCCGCGAAGCACATCGACAACGTGCTCGATCGGGTGCTCAAGGCTCGCGACGCGATCATTAGTCACCTCAACTGGGTCTGCATCTGGCTCGGAGCCCACAGCTTCGGCCTGTATGTCCATAACGACACCATGCGTGCCTTGGGTCGTCCCCAGGACATGTTCAGCGATTCGGCTATCTCGATTCAGCCGATTTTTGCTCAGTGGATTCAGAACGTGCACGCCGCAGCTGCCGGTAGCACTGCTCCTAACGCCCTCGCGGGTGTGAGTGAAGTGTTCAACGGCTCTGTGGTCGCCGTGGGCGGCAAGGTCGCCGCGGCTCCCATGCCGCTCGGCACTGCCGACTTCATGGTCCACCACATTCACGCCTTCACGATTCACGTGACGGTGCTGATCCTGCTGAAGGGTGTTCTTTACGCCCGCAGCTCTCGCCTTATTCCTGATAAGGCCAACCTGGGCTTCCGCTTCTCCTGCGATGGCCCCGGTCGTGGTGGCACATGCCAGGTCTCCGCTTGGGACCATGTGTTCCTGGGCCTGTTCTGGATGTACAACTCCCTGTCGGTTGTGATCTTCCACTTCTCTTGGAAGATGCAGAGCGACATCTGGGGAACGGTGAATGCCGACGGTTCCGTCGCGCACATCACCAATGGCAACTTTGCTCAAAGTGCCATCACCATCAATGGCTGGCTGCGTGACTTCCTGTGGGCTCAGGCCGTTCAGGTGATCAACAGCTATGGCTCGAACACGGCTGCCTACGGAATCATGTTCCTCGGCGCTCACTTCGTGTTCGCCTTCAGCCTGATGTTCTTGTTCAGTGGCCGCGGCTACTGGCAGGAGCTGATCGAGTCCATCGTTTGGGCTCACAACAAGCTGAAGGTGGCTCCCGCCATCCAGCCCCGTGCTCTTTCCATCATCCAAGGCCGTGCCGTGGGTGTTGCCCATTACCTCTTGGGCGGAATTGCGACCACGTGGGCCTTCTTCCACGCCCACATTCTTGTGGTCGGTTGACCTCACCTGACCTCTCCCTCTAATGGCAACGAAATTCCCTTCGTTCAGCCAGGGTCTGGCCCAGGACCCGACAACCCGTCGTATCTGGTACGGGATCGCCACGGCTCACGACTTCGAGAGCCATGACGGAATGACGGAGGAGCGCCTCTATCAGAAGCTCTTCTCCACTCATTTCGGTCACCTCGCGATCATCGGCCTGTGGGTTTCGGGAAACCTGTTCCACATCGCCTGGCAGGGCAACTTCGAGCAGTGGGTCGCCGACCCCCTGCACGTGCGCCCCATCGCTCACGCAATCTGGGATCCCCACTTCGGTCAAGGCGCCATTGACGCCTTCACCCAGGCGGGTGCTTCCTCCCCGGTGAACATCGCCTACTCAGGCCTGTATCACTGGTTCTACACAATCGGCATGAAGACGAATGCCGAGCTGTATCAGGGTTCCATCTTCATGATGATCCTGTCGGCTTGGGCGCTCTTCGCCGGCTGGCTGCATCTGCAGCCCAAGTTCCGTCCTTCCCTGGCCTGGTTCAAAAACGCTGAATCGCGTCTGAACCACCATCTGGCTGTTCTGTTCGGCTTCAGTTCCATCGCCTGGACCGGTCACCTGGTTCACGTTGCGATCCCCGAAGCCCGCGGTCAGCACGTTGGATGGGACAACTTCCTCAACGTTCTGCCTCATCCCGCCGGTCTTGGACCCTTCTTCACCGGTAACTGGGGTGTGTATGCCGAAAATCCCGATTCTCTGAATCAGGTCTTTGGTAGTTCCGAAGGTGCCGGCACCGCCATCCTCACCTTCCTTGGTGGCTTCCACCCTCAGACAGAAGCTCTCTGGCTGACGGACATCGCCCACCACCACCTGGCCATCGGTTGCATCTTCGTGATCGCCGGCCACATGTACCGGACCAACTTCGGTATCGGTCACTCCATCAAGGAGATCCTTGAAACCCACAACCCTCCCCAGGGCACTCCTGGTGATCTGGGTGCGGGCCACAAAGGTCTCTACGACACCATCAACAACAGCCTGCACTTCCAGCTTGGTCTGGCTCTCGCCTCCCTTGGCGTGATCACCAGCCTCGTTGCGCAGCACATGTACTCGATGCCGTCGTATGCCTTCATCGCGAAGGACTACACAACCCAGGCAGCCCTGTACACCCATCACCAGTACATCGCCATTGCGCTGATGTGTGGTGCCTTTGCTCACGGTGCGATCTTCTTCATCCGTGACTACGACCCCGAAGCCAATAAGGACAACGTCCTGGCTCGGATGCTCGAGCACAAAGAAGCGATCATCAGTCACCTGAGCTGGGTCTCCCTGTTCCTCGGATTCCACACCCTTGGTCTCTACGTCCACAACGATGTGGTCGTTGCCTTCGGTACCCCCGAGAAGCAGATTCTGGTTGAGCCCGTTTTCGCCCAGTTCGTACAGGCCGCCTCTGGCAAGGCCATGTATGGAATGGACGTGCTGCTCTCCAATGCCTCCAGCTCCGCCAGCCTTGCGTCCCAGAACATTCCTGGCGACCACTACTGGCTTGATGCCATCAACGGCAACACCGATGTGTTCCTGCCGATCGGCCCTGGTGACTTCCTTGTTCACCATGCCATCGCTTTGGGTCTGCACACCACCACCCTCATCCTCGTGAAGGGTGCCCTGGATGCTCGCGGCTCCAAGCTGATGCCCGATAAGAAGGATTTCGGCTACTCCTTCCCCTGCGACGGCCCCGGCCGTGGCGGTACCTGCGACATCTCTGCCTGGGACGCCTTCTATCTGGCAGTCTTCTGGGCTCTGAACACCGTGGGTTGGCTGACCTTCTACTGGCACTGGAAGCACCTGGCCATCTGGTCCGGCAACGTTGCTCAGTTCAACGAATCCAGCACCTACCTGATGGGTTGGTTCCGTGACTACCTGTGGCTCAACTCCTCCCAGCTGATTAACGGTTACAACCCGTTTGGAAGCAACAACCTGGCCGTCTGGGCCTGGATGTTCCTCTTCGGTCACCTGGTATGGGCTACCGGTTTCATGTTCCTGATCTCCTGGCGGGGTTACTGGCAGGAACTGATCGAGACCATTGTCTGGGCACATCAGCGCAGCCCCATCGCCAACATGATGGGTTACCGCGACAAGCCTGTGGCACTGTCCATCGTTCAGGCCCGTGTTGTTGGTCTCGCCCACTTCACGGTCGGCTATGTACTGACGTACGCAGCCTTCCTGATAGCTTCGACTTCAGGAAAGTTCGGTTGATTCTTTCCTGATTCAACCGGCGACGAGTCGTTCCTCGTTTCACTTATCCCCATCCGGTCTTCCGGGTGGGGATCTTTCTTGTTGGAATCTCATTCATTAGGCGTTTGGTTACTGATCACCATTGATTAGTGATTGTTAGCTAACTTGCATGAAATCTTTTTTGGTTCGAATCTGATCCCTAAAACTGCGCCATCGTCTGTTCTTTTGCCCTGTTGCGACCGCTTATTCAGCAGTGCGGAGGACTGTGCGCGGTTGTGGAGGCAGCTTGGCTGTGATTACAACATCGTTCAGGTGTCGCAAGGCCCCCTTCGTGGACGTCTAAGGGTCGACCATCAGGATGGAATCCTGCTTGTTTCGATGCAAGCAGATCAGGCGTTGTTGGTGGAGGGCACACGTCACCCTCGCTGGTTGCCATTCACGATTGAACATACGGGCAACTACAGCGAACACCGTCATTTTGGTGAGTCGTTGGCTCCGAATGCCCTGGCTGGGTTCAACACCAAGATGAAGGAGACATTGATGAGAACGTCTCCAGGTGGCAATCGGATTGCAGCTGCTCTTGTCGATCGTCGTCGCATTGACACCTGGGTCGAACTGATGGGTGCATCCGAGATTGCCAATCGAATGGAGCACAACAACACAGCCATTCTTCCCCCAATGGTTCATCGCAAGTTGCGTCAGTTGATGGTGCTTCCCGCCTGGCAGGGTGCTGATGTGCCACAGCCTTTCCAGGCTGATTTTCTTGAAGCTCAGCTGATCGAGTCTCTTTCGCCAGAGACTTCAGCTCTTCTGCAGCCTGTGCAAAAAAACCATCACACTGATCTTGTGCAGGAGTTGGTTCGCTTTTCCTTTCGATCGAGTATGACGCCCATCTCACTGAGCTCGGTGTGTCAAGCGCTGTTCACCACCAAGACAACCCTCACCGTGAGTTGTCGTGAAATGTTTGGTTATGGCCCGATGGCATTGATGCGTCGTATTCGGTTGCAGCAAGTGCACGAAGCGCTGTCCAATCCTGATCTCCAGCAACGGTTGGGTTGTTACACCGTTCAGCAGACCGCCGAGCATTTTGGCTTTGCAAGTCGGAATCACTTCGCAAGTGCCTATCGAGATCTCTTCGCGGAGACTCCGCGCACAACCTTGTTGGCGTCCCGCTGAAAGGTCAAGGGAACTTGCGTTGAACTTTTTCTGTCCTTTTGGCCCTGGCTCTGCCTAGCCTCTGCAGTCGGATCAAGACCAGGCTGATCGTGGATGAATGGGAGCTTCTGCTGCGGAACGTTGGTGAGTGGCGCGGCTGGTTCGACACCATGGACCGATCGTTGCAACGAACCAAACGTCAGCCATCTCTGCTCACGCTGCAACCGGCGCTCTCCGGCATCGCTCTTCATCTGACGTTGCTGTTCTGGCCGGAGGGGTCGGGATCTCTCCTACAAACTCCCGCCGGCGAGCCTGAAAAGCGGATTGTTCAAAGCTTCATGCGCGTGGATGCCGATATGGGTGTCTTCGCTACGGGCAGCTTTTCCAGAGGCACGCTGCACCGGTCCAACTGGAGCACGCTCTATGCCGAATTCGGTTTTTTGCACAACGAACGGCGCCATCGCCTGGTTCTGCTTTGGGACAGTGCAGGGCAGTTGGATCGGATCGTTTTGATCCGGGAGTTCCTTGTCGGGAGTTCAGCGGTCGAGTGTCCACCCTTGGAGGCCAATCAACTTATGGGGGACTGGCGTTGCGACATCAACTCCCCAGGAGATGGCCTTCGGCTTGAAGCGGACGATCTTGAGCAGTGGGTCTTCTTGCCCGACGGAGGTGCGTTTCTGGCGCCGCTGCAGATTGATCCCAACCAGACGTTCAGCATCGAAGCGCTTTGGTTGTCGAGTCCGACGCGTCTCGAGCGAATTGCGCGTCGTTATGCAATCAACGGTGCGCTGACGTCGGTGGATCATCAGCTGCTTACCCGTTGACCTCTTCCCCCTTAGGGGGTGTTGCTCAATGACTCTCGTTCACCCCGTCTTTGATTGCTGAAAGCAATGTCGAGCGTACGGAGGTAGGTGTGCAGTCCTGCATCCTGGATCGGCAGCACATAGGCGTCTGCGCCGGACTCATTGTGGTGGGAGTGCCAGTAGCCCGGGGGTGTCACGAAGGCTGCACCGGTAACCCAGTCTTCCCGGTGACCATTGCGGATCATTCCGTTGGCGTCCAGTTCGGTGCCAATCATCGTGTAGCACCCCGGTTGGCAGGCCACCGCAAAATCAAGAGCGATCGACTGGTGTCGATGCGGGCGTTGGATCTGACCTGCGGGGAGAATTCCCAACATGGCCCACAGGGTGTGGGTGACGGTTCGTGTCTGAGGAAATGCGTCGTTGCCTAACAGCACACTCACCCGATTGGCGTTGGCTCCTCGAGGATTGTTGGCGATGGCATCCAGCTCAGCGCGAGCATCCTGATGGCCGTAGAAGCAGGGTTCAAACACCGGCTTCACGGTGGTCACGCCCAGATAACGAAGCAGGGGGGCATCGTGCACCCAGTAGAGGCCGGCGCGACCCTTGCTGCTATGAATCGCTTCCCCGCCCGCCGGAAGGACGAACGTATCTCCTGCGCTCCAGTGAAAAACCTGACCACAGGCTTCGGTTTGCCCACGGCCTCGGGCAACGAAGAACAGCTGACTGGTTGCATCTGCATTGGTGCGGAGTGCTCCTTGGTCCAGTCGAATGAAATTGCCGCAGAGGGATGGACCGGTGGCCGGGCCCTCGCAGTGCAACTCGGCACTCAAATCAAGAGATTGAAGGGCCGTCCCAGGCTCATCAAAGAAACTGGCTGAAAAGCTCCGGTAGGGGATCGTGCTGATCAGCCCCTGCTGCAGGGGATTGGCCGCTGAGGCGTAGTCGAAGAACTGCGCCTGGGAACTGGTTGTCGTCGTCGCCTGCGGGGTGATGGTCATCGTTCCTTCCAGCAGCAGAACCATTGGATCGAGGTCGGCACCCTACGCGGTGGGCATTCGATCGCGTTTCAACAGCAGGTAGACAGCAGGGACTGCAAACAGGGACAGCGACGAGGCCACTAGCAGTCCACTGAAGACCACGGTGCCGATGCTGATCCGGCTGGCGGCTCCCGTGCCCTGGGCGAGCAGAAGAGGTAGGAAACCCGCCAAGGATGTGACCGCTGTCAGCAGGATTGGGCGCATCCTGTTCACGGCAGCGTCGACCACTGCTTGGCGCAGTTCCAGGCCTGCTGCAAGCCGTTGGTTGGCGAATTCCACGATCAAAATTCCGTTCTTGGCCGCCAGGCTCACCAGCACCAGGAGTCCCATCTGGCCGTAGACATCCAGCGGAAGGCCCCGCAATTTCAAGCCGATCAGAGCTCCGAGCAGAGCCATCGGCACCGTCAGCAGAATGATCAACGGGTCGACGAAACTCTCGTAGAGCGCGGCCAGAAGCAGATACACCACAGTCACACCAAGGCCGAACAGCACCCAGGTCACCTGTGCAGCCCTTTGTTCTTCCAACGCCAGGCCTGTGAAGGCCAACCCGATGTTGCTGCCTCCAATCCGTTCTCCTGCCTGGGTTAGAGCGTCGATGGCTTCACCGCTGCTGACCCTTGGAGCGGGGATGGCGGTGATGCGGATCGCTCGGTTGAGTCCGAAATGGCGAATGTTGTTGACGCCCTCCTCTCGGCTCAAGCTGGCCACTGTTGCCACGGACACCAGCTCACCGCTGCGATTCCGCACCATTAGGCCGGTGAGATCTTCGGGGCGACGTCGCTCGCGGCCATCCAGCTGCAGAACAATCGAGCGGATCCGACCGCCGTCGAAGGTGTCGTCGATGTAGCGGCCACCGAAAGCTGTGCCGATTTCCCGCAGTGTTGCGCCGTAGTCGAGGTCGAGAGCGGCCAGTTGGTCGCGATCGAGCTCCAGGCGCCAGCGGGGGAAACTGGCATCGAAGCGGGTGCTCACCCGTTCAAAGCTGTCTGTCGCTTGAGCCGTTTGAATGAACTCTTGGGCGACTCGGCCGAATTGCTCCAGGCTTAATTGGCCGCCGCTGCGGTCCAGCAGTTCAAGAGAGAGTCCTGATTCACTGCTGAAGCCCCGCACTGCCGGAGGGGTAATCAGCACGACCCTGGCATCGCCGACCCGTTGCTGAATCTTGCGGTTGAGACGGCGTTTGATGGCGCCACTGCTCTGCTCAACGCCGGGCCGATCTTTCAGGGCTTGCAGTCGCAGGTAGAAGGAACCTCGGTCTTCTCCGCTCTGTCCGAACGAACTGCCGGCATAGAAGTTGCCGGTGCGCACCAGCGGTTCTTCGCTGACGACGCGCCGGATGTCGTCCATCACGGCCACGCTGCGCTCGAGGCTGGCGCCGTCGGGAAGGGTGAAGTAGCCGCGGATCTGACCTTGGTCGTCATCGGGGATGAAAGCTGTCGGCATCACCGCCAACCCTGAGGCTGTGATGACAAGGCCGCTCAGCAGCACAAAGGCGATGAGCCGCTTTCGCTGCAGCCAGTGCTCGAGGTGCTTCGCGTATTGGCATTGCAGTGTTTGCATTCCCTCCCGAAGCCAGCGGCTGAGCTTGCCGATGGCCCCAGGAAGACGGCCACCACCTGGACCCAACACACGGGCGCAGGCCATCGGGGTAAAGCTGAGCGCATTCAAGGTGGAGAACAGAATCGCTCCGCTGATGGCCAGGGCGATGGGTTGATAAAGGCGTCCAATCGATCCAGGAATGAGCAGCACGGGAAGGAACACAGCTGCCAACACCAATGAGGTGGCCACAACAGCAGTCGCCAGCTCAGCCATTGCGTCTTCCGCCGCCTGTTCGGGGGGGGTGCCCTGTTCGATGCGTCCGGCGATGTCTTCGCTTACGACGATGGCGTCATCCACAACGATCCCGGTGGCCAGCACCAGCCCAAACAGGATCAGGCTGTTGAGGTTGGAACCGCTCAGCTTCACAAGGCTGAGGCTTCCCACCAGCGCCACCGGCACGGCAAGGCCCGGGATCAGGGCGAGGCGCCATCGGCCCAAAAACAGCACCAGCACGACCAGCACCAGCAGCACGGCATCGCGCAAAGTGATGAAGGTGCGATCAAGGTTGGCCTCAACCGTGTCGGCCACATCAACGATCATCGAAAGCTCGATGCCCGGCGGGAAGCTCGGTCCCAACTGCTGCAACTTGCGCTTGATCGCCCTGCTCACCTCCAGGGCATTGGCCCCGTCACGCTGGTAGATCCCCACGGCGACGGAGCGCTCCCCGTCCAAATTCATGGCCTCTCGTCCGTAGTTGCGCTGTCCGAGGGCAACCCGTCCCACATCCTTCAGTCGCAGCAGCCCGCCGTTGTCCAGCCGGCGCAACACGAGATTCTCGAAATCCGACCTGCTGCGGAGGCGCCCCTCCGCTTCCACCGGAAGGCTCAGCAGCTGGCCCGATGGAACAGGGGCCGCGCCAATGCTGCCAACGGCAGCCAAAACATTCTGTTCAGCCAGGGCTCGGCTGACATCGCCAAGGGTCAGGTTGGTTTGTTCGAGGCGTTGCGGATCCAGCCACAGGCGAAAGGAGAGTTCACTGCTGCCGAAGATCTGCACATCGCCGATGCCTGGTGTGGTGAGCAGTGCGTCGCGCAGGGTCTGGTCCAGCCAACCTGTGAGAAAAGTCGGGACGTATTGATCGGGTGGGTGGCTGAACCCCAAGATCATCAACAGGTCTTCCGAGGAGCGACGCACCTGGAGTCCCTGGCGCGTCACCGCTTGAGGCAACCGGCGGCTTGCGAGGTTGACCTCGTTCTGCACCTTGATGGCATTCAGCTCGGGATCTCCCGCGTTGAATCGCAACGAGATGCTGGCGCCGCCTTGCCTGCTGGTTGAGCTGATGCTTTCGACCCCTTCAAGGCCATTCAGCTGTTGTTCCAACACCCGTGTCACGCTCTGCTCCACCACCTCCGGCGAAGCCGCAGGGAAGCTGGCGTTAACGCTGACGCGGGTGGGCGCGAGTGGCGGAAGATCCTCTAGCCCAAGGCCGAACAGCGCTGTGCAGCCCGCCAGGAGGATCAGCAGGCTGCAGACGACCGTAAGGACCGGCCGTCGGAGAAACGGCTGGGAGATCGACCGCACCTGGACGTCTCAAAAGTGTGTGGATCTTGGCAGGAAAAATCCCCCGATTGCCTGCGGGGCAAGCAACCGGGGGATTAATGGTTTGGGTGAAGGGCTCGGGTGAATGAATTCAGCCGACGCTCCAGACACCAGCAGCGATCTTGAACAGATCCTGAACGTGAACGGTGTTGCAGAGGAACCAGGCAAAAACGGCGCCGCCGCAGCCACCAAGCCAGAACCCACTGGTGAAGTCGGACCAACCTGTGCGGGTGAAGAGGTCGGCGGGAGGATTCTCAACCGTGACGTCTGCCGGGGGGATGTTGGGTTGCTTGCCGGGCTGGTTGTACAGCAAGAACAGCAGGCTGAGGATGTGAACAGCACCAATGGCGGCCAGCAGACCGGCGGTTTGCTGATACTCGGTGGCACGCAAAGGGCCACAGATGGTGAAAGGTCCGAAGAGCAGATAACCGAAAGCTGCGCCCGTTTCCAGGCCACGGAAGTTCGGGGAAATCCCAGGGCGGTAAAGGGGCAGGTTGTTGATCAGTCCCTTGATGAAATAACCGCTGTTGACGGGGGTCGCAAGATTGCCGACGCAGGGATCAGCAGCAGGAGTGACAGTCATGAGTTACGAGTGCTGAGGGGTTGAAACGATCCGCAGTTCGCGGTCACTCGGCAGCGGTGATCACTCGACCAACAAGGACGATGAACACTGCGGGAAAAACGATTCCGGTGATGGGCACAAAAATCGCAGGCAGCCAGGCAGCAGCGAAATCTCCAGTCATGTCGAGGCCAAAAGCTTCGCAGCTACTGTAAGGAGGTCCGATCTGACGGCCTGCTTTAGGCCGCGTCGGCGACATAAAAGTTCAATCCGCATGCAGAACGTTCTCCTCCCTGGTGCCGTCGTCCTGCTCACGGTGGTGCTCTGGTTGCGCAGGAAACCGGTCAAGCCGATGCTCTCCAGCACCGATGCCAGTGGTATTGCCCAGCTCAATCGCGCCCAGCTGGAACTGGTGATTGAGCCAGCCTCTGATGGGGATTCCGCTGATGGGTCACTGGAGTCCTGGACGGCACCAACAAGCGAGCTGGAGCATCTTGCTTTGCAGCGTCGCTTGAAAGCTGATATGGAGGCTGGGCCAGAGGAACGGTTGCGTGCCGTCCGTTTGGCGGCTCGATGGGGGCATCGTTCAGCGCTTCCTTTGCTGCGCCAAGCGCTGCGGGACAGTGATGCACGCGTGGTGGAAGAGGCGGCCGCCGCGATCGCGCCGTTCCGTGGTGCTCCAGCTGCGGCTCCGACCCTTCAGGCGGCTCGACTGCCCCGCAACGTTTCACGGATGCGATAGATCGGCCGATCCTGGCTTTCGTGATACGTGCGGATCAGCAGTTCACCGAGGAGTCCGAAGCAGAACAGCTGAATCCCTGCTAACCCGAGCACCACGGCCAGTGTGAGCAGAGGGCGGTTGGCGATGTCGCCCCCCATCACTTTGATCGCCAGTAAGTAGGTGCTGGCAATCAAGCTGGCGGCAATCGCGAGCAAGCCCCCGAAGCCGAACACATACATCGGTCGGGTTAGGAACCGCTTCATGAACCAGACGGTGAGCAGATCCATCAACACCCGGAAGGTGCGGTCGATCCCGTACTTGCTGCTGCCGAACTGGCGGGCGCGGTGATTCACCTTCACTTCGGTGATTCTTGCGCCCTCGATGAAGGCCAGGGCGGGAAGAAAGCGATGCAGCTCTCCATACAGCCGCATATCTGCCAGCACCTCCCGTCGATAGGCCTTCAGTGAGCAGCCGTAGTCATGAAGTCGCACGCCGGTCACCCGTCCGATCAAACGGTTGGCCATCCGGGAGGGCAATTTGCGTTGAAGCGCGGCGTCCTGGCGCTGATGGCGCCAGCCACTCACAAGGTCATATCCCTCTCGCAATTTGGCCAACAGCATTGGGATGTCGGCTGGATCGTTCTGAAGATCGCCATCCAGGCTGACGATGACCTCTCCACCAGCAACGTCAAACCCTGCTGCCATGGCTGCGGTCTGCCCATAGTTCTTGCGCAGCAGCACAGCCACTACTTCCGGTACGTCGCTGCTGACTTGTGCCAGCACTTCTGCGGTGCGGTCGCTGGATCCATCGTCGACAAGGACCAGTTCAAATGTCTCACCGGTTGGACGCAGTGCCGAGATGAGCTGGTTAACCAGATGGGGAAGGCTTTCCTCTTCGTTGTACAGCGGCACCACCACCGAGAGATTCAGAGGTGCACTCATGCCGGTCGCGCTGCGAGTCGCTCAACTTAAGCAGGGTCCCTGCCGATCTTGCTGACAGCGTCAGGAGAGATGGGATCCGTCATGGCAACGAACCACACGACCTGCGCTGCGAAATTCAGCTCGGTAATGGCAAGCGACCGGGTGTCGGTCGCGGCTGTGGAGACTGTCGATGCCGATTCCATTGCGCCCATGGGCCTGGCCTGAGCTGTGGCGATAGCGGCCATCGCCGAGATGAAGCCCCACATGGGTGCAACGCCGGCGTGTGCCGAAAAACAGCAGATCTCCCGGTTTCAGCAGGCTGTAATCGTCGGGAAGAGCAGCAATCGGTTGGCAGAACCGTTCTTGTTGGTAGGCGTCTCGCGGAATCCAAATGCCTTGGCTGGCGAAGGCCATTTGCATCAGGCCGGAACAATCCATGTCCGGCTCGGTGGTTCCGCCCCACAGATAGGTATTGGGCTGTTGCTGGGCGGTTTCGCTCCAGGCGAGCACGCCGGGCAGCCTCCGTTCAATGTCCGACTCGCTCAGCAGCGACGGTCTCCAGGGTGAGCATTGCTCAGCTCGCCCCAGGACAGCCTCAAGGTCCAACCAGCAGCGGTAACCATCCTCCAGCAGCTGCACGGCGATCCTGTTGCGCTGCTTCTCCAAGATGCGAAAGCGGCGTCCACGACAGGCCTGCGTGGTCAGATTCTCGCCATTAGGTCGCGCATAACCATTGACGTCCTCACACAGCTGCCAGCTGGAACCTGCCTGAATCAGGTCTGGGGCCAGCAGGGTGCCTAACGTCGCCATGGCCCAATCGAATCGCTATGGCGTTCTACCGTCCCGATCCCGACATGGCGGCTCGGCTTGAGACGGCACTCGATGCGCTCGATGCAGACGGCCGTCCGGGGCTGCGCAACAGTTTGGCGATCACCTGGGTGCGTTACACCGATGCTGCACCGGAGGCTGGTCAGGGGTGCGGCGCCTCCTGGAATCAAGACCGGATCCTCTATCCGGCCAGCGTGGTCAAACTGTTTTATGCCGTCGCCGTTGAGCAGTGGTTGCAGCGCGACCTGATCCCAGACGGTGATGAACTGCAGCGCGCCGTGCGCGACATGATCGCCGACTCCAGCAACGATGCCACTGGGCTCGTGGTTGATCTGCTTACGGGCACCACCAGCGGCCCTGCACTCCATGGCGAGCGCTGGGAGCTCTGGACCCAGCAGCGTCGCTTGATCAATGCCTGGCTGCAGAGCTTGGCCTGGCCAGAGCTGGAGGCGGTGAATTGCTGTCAGAAGACCTGGGGAGATGGTCCCTATGGCCGGGAGAAAATCTTCTATGGAGCCGACAACAGCAACCGCAATGGCTTGTCCACCGTCGCGACAGCCCGGATGTTGGAGGCCGTCATGACCGGTGCGGTGGTGTCGCCGCCGGCATGTCGTCGGCTGCAAGGTCTGTTGCAGCGCTCGCTGGATCAGCAGCAGCGGCGTGCCGATCCTGAGAACCAGGTGGATGGGTTCCTCGGCGAGGGCTTACCCGAGGAAACGCAACTGTGGAGCAAGGCCGGTTGGATGAGTCAGGCCCGTCATGATGCGGCTTGGTTTCAGGCTCCCGATCAGCAGCCACCGACCTTGCTGGTGGTGTTCACAACGGGCCCTGATCGTGCCAGGGATGCATCCCTTTTACCGGAGTTGGCACGGCAACTCAGCCAGTTCACCAGCTCCGAGGAGCGGGTGGATTAAGCACATGAGCTTGGAACGGAGAGGGAGGGATTCGAACCCTCGACAGAAGTTGCCTCCTGTAACTCCTTAGCAGGGAGCCGCTTTCAACCACTCAGCCACCTCTCCAGCGGCGCACCCAGAGTACCAAGTGCTGGGCAGTTGGTCAGACTTCCACGCGGGGCAAGCGTCGTTTGAAACCGCAGAGGATTTCCCAGGGAATCGAACCGCAGTGATCGCTCCAACGTTGAGGGCTCAATTCAAGCTCGCCGTCTCGACCAAGCAAGGTGACGATGTCGCCTTCTTTCAGTTCGGGTGCATCGGTGGCATCAATCAGAAGCTGGTCCATGGTGATGGCCCCCACCTGCGGGAGCAGGTGATTCCGATGTATGGCATGAATGTGCCCGCTGAGAGACCGCAGAACGCCATCGGCATAGCCCAGGCCCACCACCGCTAGTCGGGAGGGGCGCTGCGTGACGAAGCGATGGCCGTAGCTGACGCCTGTTCCGGCAGGGACTGCACGGATGAGGCTGACCCGGGCACGTACGGCCAGGGCGGGTTGCAGGGGAATGACGTCGCTCAGGTGGGCAGCAGGGGCATGGCCGTACAAGGCCAGGCCGACGCGGACGAGGTCGTGGTGCAGCTCACGATTGAGCAAGGTTCCAGCGGAGTTGGCTAGATGGCGGGTGATGCTGTCGCCCTCTTGTGGCACGGCCGAAAGCATGTTGACGAAGCGATCCTGCTGGATGCTTGTCAGGGAATCGTCGGGTTCGTCTGCACAGGCCAGATGGCTGTAGATACCCACCAGATTCAGATGTTCCAGGCTTTGAAGCCCCGCTGCGGTCTGATGACTGTCGCTGAGGGAGCAGCCCAGCCGTGCCATGCCGGTGTCGATCTTCAGCTGCACGTCGAAACGTCGACCACTGTCGGCTGCGAGCGCGTTGCACAGCTGAGCATCGCTGAGGCTGCTCAGGGTGGGCATCAATCGCCAGTGCAGGCAGGTGTGTAGGTCGTCCGGTTCGTGGAGGTTGCTCAGCAACAGCACCGGTGCCTCCAGACCAGCCCGGCGCAGCTCGAGGCCTTCCTGGAGTGTGGCTACTCCAAGGCTGGTGGCTCCCCCCTGGAGTGCTGCTCGTGCCACGGTCTCGGCGCCATGGCCATAGCCATCGGCCTTCACAACCGCCATCAACTGGGTGCGAGGGCCAAGGTGATGGCAGAGAGCCTTGGCATTGGCCCGAATCGCTGCAGGTGAGACTTCCACCCAGGCACGCTGACGTGGATTCAGCTCCGGAATCACAGGCGGTGCTCGGCGCTACCGAGACGGCTTCATGTGGCCGATAGCATGACGCTTATTGAGTGAGCTGGCATGGGCCAGGTTCTCGTTCTCAATGCGTCCTATGAGCCGCTCAATATCACCACCTGGAGGCGGGCGGTGGTGATGATGCTGAAGGGAAAGGCCGAAGGTCTGGAACATGACCCCTGTCGGCAACTTCGTCAGGGCACCCACCTGCCGACCGTGATCCGATTGCGCCAATACGTACGGGTGCCCTTCCGCCAGCTGCCCCTGACGCGTCGCAATGTGTTTCAGCGGGACAACCACACCTGCCAGTACTGCGGCAGTCGTGACGATCATTTATCGATCGACCATGTGATGCCACGAAGTCGTGGAGGCGGCGACACCTGGGAAAACGTGACAACAGCCTGCCTCAGCTGCAATGTTCGCAAGGGCAACCGAACGCCAAAGGAGGCGGCCATGCCTCTGAGCCATGTGCCGCGCCGTCCGGCCAGCAGCCTCAGTTTCGAGGCCCGGCGTCAGATCCATTCAGGCCATCACCAGGAATGGGCGAAATACGTCATCGGTTCTTGAACGTCAGGCGTCGGTCTGTTCGCTCAGGGCTTCGAGTTTCTGACGTTGTTCTTCGGCGATGCAGGCACCGATCAGGTCCTCTAATTGGCCCTCCAGCACAGGCTCCAGAGTGAAGTTCCGGCCCAGCCGGTGATCGGTGGTTCGGTTGTCCTTGTAGTTGTACGTGCGGATTTTTTCGGAGCGGTCTCCACTGCCGACCTGAGCGCGTCGGTTGCTGCTTTCCCGTTCCGCAGCAGCAGCTTGTTCCCGCTCCAGCAATTTGGCCCGGAGGATTTCCAGGGCCCGTTCCCGGTTCTGTAACTGGGAGCGTTCCTGGGTGCAGAACACGCGGATGCCCGTGGGTTTGTGGAGGAGGTCCACGGCGGTTTCCACCTTGTTGACGTTCTGTCCCCCTGCACCACCCGAGCGGGCGGTGCTGATCTCCAGATCCTTTGGATCAAGCTGAACTTCCACTGCATCGGCTTCCGGCATCACCGCCACAGTGGCGGTGGAGGTGTGAACCCGCCCCTGGGATTCCGTAGCCGGGACGCGTTGAACCCGATGGACCCCCGCTTCAAATTTCAGTTGGCTGTACACGCTGTCGCCGCGCACCGAAAGGATCAGCTCTCGAAACCCTCCCAGGTCGGCCTCCGTGCAGCTCATCGGCTGCACCGCCCAGCCCACCTTCTGGCTGTAACGCTCGTACATCCGAGCCAGATCACCGGCCCAGAGACAGGCCTCATCGCCTCCTGCACCGGCTCGAATTTCGAGCATCACACTGCGCTCATCGCGGGGATCCCGCGGTAGTAGAGCCAGGGTGAGTCGCTCCGTCAGCGTTGTGTGCTTTTCCTGGAGGCTGACCAGTTCATCCTGGGCCAGTTCCTCCATCGCGGCATCACCGCGGCTGTCTTTGAGCAGCTGACGTGCTGAATCCCGCTCGTTCTCGAGCTTTTTCAGTTCCTCAAAATCGAGCACAAGCGGCTCAAGCCTTGATCGCTCCCGCGCGATCGATTCGAGCCGCTTTGGGTCAGCGGCCACATCAGGATCAGCCAGCTGCCGCTCGAGGTTGCGGAAGCTGGCTGTGGCCGTTTCCAGCCGAGAAAACAACGTCGAGGCGTCCATGCCCCGTGCTCACCCTCAGGCCTTGGACTCGGCCTGGGCTGGTTCGGCACCTTTCTTTTTGGTGCCCATGCCGTACTTCTTCATGAAGCGGTCCACGCGTCCCTCGGTGTCGAGGATCTTCTGGGTGCCGGTGAAGAAGGGGTGGTTGCCGCTCCAGACGTCGACATGGATCTCTGGCTGGGTGGCACCAGTGGTCATGACCACTTCGCCGTTGCAGATCACCTTGGCGTCGGGATACCAGGTGGGGTGGATGTCGGGCTTTGGCATTGGTAAAAAATCAGCGCTTGGAGAACTGAGGAGCCTTACGGGCTTTCTTGAGACCGTACTTGCGACGTTCCTTGGCACGGGGGTCGCGGCTCAGGTGACCTTCCGTCTTGAGAGGCTTGCGGTTGTCAGCGGAAAGCTCACAGAGGGCGCGGGCTGCACCCTGCTTGATGGCGCCTGACTGACCTGTAAGTCCACCGCCGTGAACATTCACCAGAATGTCGTATTCGCTAGTGAGGCCAAGGGTCTCCAGGGGAGCTTTGACCGCTGCGATGTACGAGGGGTTGTAGTTCAGATAGTTGTCACCGGGACGACCATTGATCGTGATCGTTCCATTGCCGGGAACAAGGCGTACACGGGCGACTGAGGTCTTACGGCGACCGGTGCCCCAGTAAACGACGGAGTTGCTGCTCATTTGGCGGATGCGGAGGGGTTGAGCTGGAGAGGCTGGGGCTTCTGAGCCGCATGGGGATGCTCGGTGCCCTTGTAGACCTTGAGCTTGCGGAACATCTGGCGGCCCAAAGCGTTGTGAGGAAGCATGCCTTTGATGGCCTTCTCCACAATCCGCTCTGGAATCCGTTCCTGCAGAGCCTCAAAGGTTTCAACCTTCATGCCCCCGGGACGTCCGGAGTGACGGCGGTACAGCTTCTGCTGGGGCTTTCTGCCGGTGACTTTGATTTTCTCGGCGTTCACAACGACGACAAAATCACCGGTGTCCAGATGGGGGGTGAAGCTGGGGTTGTTCTTGCCGCGAAGCACGGCGGCTACCTCAGTGGCCAGGCGGCCGAGGGTCTGATTCTCAGCGTCCACCACGTACCACTGGCGGTCGATCGAATCAATCGGGGGGAGAGAGGTCTTGTTCATCGCGCCGGCATGCCGGTTCGGGTATGTCCCGCCTGTTGCAGCGGAACTGGGCAAAGGGGGTCGGTCCAGATCTGGACCTGACGGGGCTCAAAGATCGAGCTTACTCTTCAGCCCTCCAGCTCCTTCGAGTTGGGCAGCACTCCGAGTAGAGGCCCGTTTATCCCGGCGTTGAGGGTGGATCCGGAGGCGGATCGTTCTCAGCCAGAAAAAACCACGGCTGACTATTATACCAGCCGGCTTTGGTGAAGATGGGCTCGGCATAGCCAGCCCGAAGCAGGCAGAGCCCCGAGGCGGGTGCTGCCTCCTTCACCTCATGGCGTCGTCGTTCGCGCCAGCGCTGTTCAAAGGCAGCAACGCTGAGCCTGTGCTCGCCGACTGCCACCAGCTGGGCCATCAGCAGGCGAACCATGCCGTACAGAAAACCGCTGGCCTGAATTTCGACCCGTAGAAGATCGCCATCACGTTCCACGAGAACCTCCTGCACCGTTGTTCGGGCATGGGCGCGACGGCTGCCTGCCTTCATGAAGGCACTGAAGTCGTGCAGGCCAAGCATCGTGTTCAAAGCGTCCCGCATGCGGGACGCATCCAGCCTGTGTTGGTAACGGTGCCAGCTCCACGGACTGAGAAACAAGTTGGGACGTCGTCCGTTGTAAATCGTGTACCTGTATCGCCGGTATGTGGCCGAATAACAGGCATGCCAATCGAGCGGACGGGTGACGGATTCGCGCACACGAATCGTGCTGGGGAGGCGTCCGTTCAAGGCGGGGGCCCATTTGCGAGCCGGGATCGGACCACTGCAGTCGAAATGCACGACCTGGCCTGCAGCATGAACACCGGCGTCAGTTCGGCCTGCAGCGAAGCTCTGCACAGGCCGATGCGGATCAAGCTGTGCAATGGCATCCTCCAGCACGGCCTGAACGCTGCGACCGTTGCGTTGACGCTGCCATCCACAAAACGAAGAACCCTCGTACTGAAGACTGAGCGCAATCCTCTGAAGGGACGACGACTCAGGACCTGCAGACGAGGGTTCGAGGTTCAAACGTCAGGACTGACGTGAGGTGTGATCAGACCAGTTCAATGATGGCCATTTCGGCGTTATCACCACGACGGGGAACAGTCCGGGTGATACGGGTGTAACCACCTTTGCGATCGCTGTAGCGGTTGGGGGCCTTGTCGAACAAAGCGTGGACAAGCTGCTTGTCGTAGATGTATCCCATGGCCCTGCGGCGGGAGGCGAGGCTGCCGTCCTTTGCCAGGGTGATCATGCGCTCGGCTTCGTCGCGAAGCGCCTTGGCCCGTGCCTTGGTGGTGGTAACCCGACCTTCCCGAATCAGCTGGGTGGTCAGGGCGCGCAGCATTGCCTTGCGCTGGTCAGCTGGGCGTCCCAGCTGAGGAACTCGGCATTGATGACGCATGGTTCTGTTGGTGACGAAGACGAAAAAGGACGTTCAGGCCGTGCTGCAGTTATGCAGAGGTGCGGCTCTGGGGGATGGAGATGCCGATGCGCTCGAGGGCTTCGATCACTTCATCAGCGGATTTAGAACCGAAGTTCTTGATCTCGAGCAGATCCTCATAGCTGAAGCCCATCAGATCAGACACGGAGTTGACCTGAGCGCGCTTGAGGCAGTTGTAGGCACGAACCGAAAGGTTCAACTCTTCCAGCGGAATCTGTGCTTCTGCCGAAGGCTCCGGCTCAGCAGGGACTTCCTCAACAAGAGTGACCGTGGCCAGCGGCTGGAACAGCTCGATCAGTTGATTGGCTGATTGAGCTAGGGCGTCGTCAGGGGTAATGGAACCGTCAGTGACGATCTCAATCCGAAGGCGCTCCCGTGCTGAACCGCCTTCGGCAACGGCGGTTTCATCGATGGTGAAGTTGACCCGGGTTACGGGCATGAACACAGCATCGATCTGGAGCAGATCAATCGCACTGGTTTCTTCGTTGTAACGATCAACCGGGCGATAGCCGACGCCGCGTTCCACATGAACTTCCAGCTCAAGGCTGTGTCCATCGGCCACAGTCGCGATCGGACGATCGGTGTCGACCACCTGGACCTGGGAGGAAAACTGAAGGTCGCCGGCCTTGACTTCGGCAGGACCAGCCACAACGAGGCGGCCGATCTCGAGCTCGCCAGAGCGGCTGTTGACAGTGAGCTCCTTGCAGTTCAACAGGATGTCGAGCACGTCCTCACGAACACCAGGCACCGTGGCGTATTCGTGATTGACTCCTGCAATACGAATCGCGGTCACGGCACTGCCTTCGAGCCCACCCATCAGCACGCGACGCAGCGCGTTGCCCAAGGTCGTGGCCTGGCCACGTTCAAGCGGACCAATCAGGAACACACCCGATTGGGCGCGATCCTCGGATACCTGATGCTCAATGCGATCAATCTGGTACTGCAGCACTGTCTGAATCGGGGTAAGTGGAGAAACCGGACGGAAATCAGGTCGGTTCAGACGCGGCGGCGCTTAGGCCGCCGGCAACCGTTATGAGGCAGGGGGGTGACGTCACGGATGAGCGTGATTTCGAGACCAGCAACCTGGAGAGCGCGGATGGCGGTCTCGCGTCCTGATCCAGGACCTCTCACCAGAACTTCGATTTGGCGCATCCCTTGATCAAGGGCACGACGGGCCGCTGCTTCGGCAGCCGTTTGAGCAGCGAAAGGGGTTCCTTTGCGGGCACCTTTGAAGCCACTCGCACCTGCGGACGACCAGGAAATCACTTCACCGGCAGTGTCGGTGATCGAAACGATGGTGTTGTTAAAGGTGCTCTGGATATGAGCAACACCGTTGGGGACGTTGCGCTTGGCCTTCTTGGGCCCGGATTTTTTGACGGTTTTTGCCATGGCCGAATGCAGTCAGGGTTAAGGACGTTGAGGGCTTACTTCTTCTTGCCGGCCACAGTTTTCCGCGCGCCGCGGCGGGTCCGAGCGTTGGTGCGGGTGCGCTGTCCACGAACGGGAAGGCTCATGCGATGGCGACGGCCACGAAGGCAACCAATGTCCTGCAGGCGCTTCAAGGCCATGCCTTCCTGCCGGCGCAGGTCACCTTCAATGGTGTATTCCTCCATGGCATTCCGGAGCTTCTGAAGATCTCCGTCCTCGAGATCTTTGACCCGGATGTCAGGGCTCACACCGGCTTTGGCCAGAATGGCCTGCGAGCGGGTGAGACCAACTCCGTAGATATAGGTGAGGGACACTTCAACCCGCTTGTCGCGGGGAATGTCAACGCCGGCGATCCGTGCCACGGTTGTTCAATTGAAAAGGACAGATGCCTCCGAGGTCCTGGAGGCGAGGATGTTCAGAACAGCGGGGGATCAGCCCTGACGCTGTTTGTGCTTGGGGTTGGCGCAAATGACCATGACCTTGCCGTGGCGACGGATCACCCGGCACTTGTCACACATTTTCTTGACTGAGCTGCGCACCTTCATGAGGCGTGGCTCTCCAAATTTCCAAACGGCAACGTTACCATGCGGGTCAACCAAGCACTAATTCGATCCGCTTGGTGATCTCCTCTACAGAGCCCTGGGCGGGGACGGACACCAGCAGCTCCTTATCGCTGTAGAAGCGAATCAGAGGTGCTGTCTTCTCCCGGTACACCTCCAAGCGGTTACGGATCACAGCTTCGTTGTCGTCGGCGCGACCCCGCGACAGCAGCCGTTCAATCAAAACAGCGTCATCGAGCTCCAGCAGAACCACGGCTTGGATGGGTTGCTTGAGTTCGGCAAGAAGTGGTTCCAGCGCTTCAGCCTGGGGGACCGTGCGGGGAAACCCATCGAGAAGCCAGCCGTCTGTGGTTAAAGCCTTCATCTGGCTTTCCACGATGGCCAGCACCAGGGCGTCACTGACCAGTTCGCCACGGTTCATCACCGCTTCAGCTTCTTTGCCCAGTTCGCTGCCTGCTGCGACTTCGGAGCGCAGCAGATCACCCGTCGACAGGTGCTTCATGCTGTTGGCATCGCACAGGCGAGCAGCCTGGGTGCCTTTGCCGGCTCCAGGAGGACCAAGAAAGAGCAAGCGATTTTTCATGGTGACGTAATCGTGAAGTTGAGAGAACAGAAGGTGCGCTGCTCAGCAGCGCTCACTGGCGAACGAGCCCTTCGTAGCGCTGCGAAATCACATAGGTCTGGACTTGCTTGGCCGTGTCGATGGCCACACCAACCAAGATCAGCAGCGAAGTGGCTCCAAGGCCTTGGAAGGTCTGCACATTGGTGGCGCGTTCGACGCCAGCTGGAATGATCGCGACGGCGCCGAGGAACAGACCACCAAGCAAGGTGAGACGGTTTTGGACGCCCGAGAGATATGTGGCGGTGGCGCTGCCGGGGCGAACGCCTGGAATGGCGACACCGCCGCGTTTCAGGTTCGTGGCAATGTCAGCGGGATTAACGGTGAGTGATGCGTAGAAATACGAGAAACCCAGGATCAACGCAAAAAATGTGAGCGCATAGGGCCAGGGGTTAGCGGCTCCAGGGTTCAGGGCGCTGGCTGCGCGGATCAACAATTCGCTTTTGGTCAGATTGGCGATGGTGACCGGAAGAAAAATCAGGGCCGAGGCGAAAATGATCGGCATAACCCCACCAGCGTTCAGCTTGAGCGGTAGGTAGCTCTGACGGGTGGGGAGAACGCCTGCTCCACCCACCTGGCGCTTTGCACTCACGATGGGGATCCGGCGCGCTCCCTCCTGCACGAAGATGATTCCGACGATCGTGGCCAGGAACACCAGCACCAGAACAACGATGCCAAGAACGGTGTCGCGGTCACCAGTCTGAGCGGCTTCGATCGTCGCACCAAGCGTGCGAGGCAGTGTTGCGACGATGTTCAGGAAAATCACAAGGGAAGCGCCTTGGCCAATGCCCCGCTCTGTGATGACTTCACTAAGCCACATCACCACCATTGACCCGGTGACCAAGGCAAGCGCTGTCTGCACGACAAAGACCACTTCGCTCAGGCCTTCCACGGCGTACTGGCGCAGGATCATTGCGAAGACCACGCTCTGGACGAGACCCCAGCCCAAGGCGACATAACGGGTGATCTGGGCGATCTTTCTCCGACCTGCCTCACCTTCATTCTTCTGCAGATCCTCCAACTGAGGCAAAGCTGCGGTTAGCAGTTGGAGGATGATCGAAGCATTGATGAATGGCAGGATCCCCAGGGCAAAGATGCCCAAGGTGGAAATGCCACCACCGGTGAAGATGTCCAGGAAGCCGATCAGTTGTCCGCCCTGATCGATGAACTGCTTGAACGCTTCTCGATCAATTCCTGGCATTGGGATGTAGATCCCAAGACGCACCAACAGCAGCAGCCCGAGCGTGGTGAGCACGCGACTGCGTAGCCCAGGGTTGGTGATCAGCTGGCTGATCACTTCGGAGGCGTTGGGGTTGCGACCCCGACTGACGAGCATGTCTGGAGGAAAGTGAAGTTGGGCGAAAAGCCAAGAAGCCGCCCGTGGATCGAAATCCAGCGGACGGCTCAGACCCTAGGGCTGACTGGGGGACGAGCCCCCGTTTAGTCGAGGGTTTCGCAGGTGCCGCCTGCAGCTTCGATCTTGGTGCGGGCGGAGGCGGTGAACGCTGAGGCCTGAACTGTCAGCTTTTTGGCTGTCAGTTCGCCATTACCGAGCATCTTCAGCGGATGCTTGGGGCTGGTCACAATGCCGTCCTTGACCAGGGAATCCAGGTTGACGGTGCTGCCCTCTTTCACGTTGTTCAATGCCGAGACATTGAGCACAGTGAAGTGCTTGGGATTCACCAGGGGGAAGTGCTTCAGCTTCGGTACCCGGCGGTACAGAGGCATCTGGCCACCTTCGAAGCCTGGACGAGTGGGGCGGCCAGAGCGGGACTTTTGACCGCGCATACCGAAGCCGCAGCTGGCACCCTGACCTGCGGCGATGCCGCGACCTTTGCGCAGTTTGCGGCGACGAGCGCCTTTATTGGATTTGAGGGAATCGAGTCGGAGAGTCATCGGGAATCAGGAGTAGATCTGCTCGAGGGAGATTCCCCGTTCCTTGGCCGTCTCCTTGTGGGTGCGGAGAAGCGACAGGGCCACCATGGCAGCCCGGGCATTGTTCAGGGGTGTCTTGCTGCCCAGGCGCTTGGCCAAGACATTTTTGATGCCGGCGAGTTCGAGCACCGTGCGGATGGATCCGCCGGCGATCACACCAGTACCAGGGGCTGCAGGGCGAATCAGCACGCTTGCTGCACCATCGCGACCATTGGAGAGGGTCGGGATGGAGTTGTGACGGGTCAATGGCACTTTGACGAGGTGCTTTTTGCCGTCGGCAACACCCTTGCGGACGGCGCCGATCACATCACCAGCTTTGCCGACACCAACGCCGACTTGGCCTTTTTCGTTGCCGACGACGACGATGGCGCGGAAGCTCATCTTTTTGCCGCCTTTCACGGTCTTGGAGACGCGGCGGATTTGCACCACACGCTCCTGCCATTCGGAGTCGCGCTCTTGGCCGCGGCGACCGCCGCGACGGTCTCCACGACGACCATCACGGTCGCCACGACCACGGCGTTGCTCCTGTTGCTGCTGCCCTTCGGCTGCCGCTGGAACGTCGGCCGCACCCGGTACGGCGTTGGGATTGGATTGGGGGGAGGAATCTGTCATGGGTTAAGCAGGAATCAGAACTGAAGGCCCGCTTCCCGGGCGGCGTCGGCAAGGGCTTTAATCCGGCCGTGGTACAGATTGCCGCCACGGTCGAACACCACCTGCTGGATGCCTTTGGCGATGGCTCGCTTGGCCACCAGTTCGCCAACGGCGACGGAGGCGTCGCAGCTACCAGCAGGAGCCTTGAGACCGGTACGCAGCTCTTTGTCGACGGTGGACGCAGAGCAGAGAGTGCTCTGAGCCGCGTCGTCGATGACTTGGGCGTAGATGTGATTGTTGGAACGGAACACTGCCAGCCGCGGACGGTCTGGGGTGCCAGTGATGTGGCGGCGCAGACGCCGGTGGCGTTTCTGCGTCTGTTGTTTGCGGGAAAGTTTGGACATGGTGGGTGAAAGGAAGGAACGTCAGGACAAGGCTTATTTCTTGCCGGACTTGCCCGCCTTGCGCAGGATGTGCTCGCCCTCGTACTTGATGCCCTTGCCCTTGTAGGGCTCGGGGGGACGGACGGCGCGGACCTTTGCGGCTTCGTTGCCCACCAGCTCCTTGTCGATGCCGGAGACGATCACCCTGGTGTTGTTTTCCACCTTGAAGGTGATGCCTTCAGGGGCCTCCAGCTCCACGGGGTGGCTGTAGCCAGCACTTACCACGAGGGTTTTGCCTTTGACCTGGGCACGGGAGCCCACGCCGACGATCTCCAAAGCTTTGCTGTAGCCGTTGCTGACCCCTTCGATCATGTTGGCGACCAGGGTTCGGCTCAGGCCGTGGCGCTCTCGGGAGATGCGCTTGGTGCTCGTGGGTGAGACCACGATGGAGTCGTTGTCCTGACTGACGCTGACGCCTTCAGGAAGGGTGCGTTCCAGTTCACCCTTGGGTCCTTTCACCTTGACGGTGAGTCCGTCGAGGGAAACCGTGACCTTCTCAGGGACGGGAACGGGGTTTTTGCCGATTCGTGACATGGTTCAGCTCCGGATCAGTAGACGTAACAGAGCACTTCGCCACCGACGCCCTCACGGCGGGCGTCGCGGTCGCTCATCACACCCTTGGAGGTGGAGATGATCGCCACGCCCAGTCCTCCGAGGACTTTGGGCAGGCCGCGAGTGTTTTTGTAGATGCGGAGACCGGGCTTGCTGACCCGCTGCATCGAGCGGATGGTGGGCAGCCTGTGCTTGCCGCTGTACTTGAGGGCGAGCACCAGTTCGGTGCGAACGCCTTCACCCTGCTCGCTGATTTCGGAGATGAAGCCCTCCTGCTGCAGCACCTTGGCGATGCTGCGAGTCATCCGCGAAGCGGGGATCTTGGTGGTTTCGTGACGTTTCTCACTCGCATTGCGAATGCGGGTGAGCATGTCGGAAATGGGGTCGTGGTTGGCCATAGGTGTCGACGGGGAGGGCTCAGTTGCTCTGGAACGGCATTCCCATCTCGCGGAGGAGGGCCCGGCCCTCTTCGTCCGAACGGGCGGTGGTCACGATGGTGATGTCCATGCCCCGGATTGCATCGATCTTGTCGAAGGAGATCTCAGGGAAAATGATCTGTTCGCGCACCCCAAGGGTGTAGTTGCCGCGCCCATCGAAACTCTTGGGGCTGACCCCGCGGAAGTCGCGGATGCGAGGCAGCGCCAGGTTGATCAGGCGCTCGAGGAAGGCGTACATCCGATCACCACGGAGGGTGACGGCACAGCCGATCGGCATGCCCTGCCGAATCTTGAAGCCGGCGATGGCCTTCTTTGCACGGGTCACCAGGACCTTCTGGCCGGTGATCTGCGCCAGCTCATTGACCGAAGCCTCGAGGGACTTGGCGTTGGCGGCGGCTTCGCCGAGACCCCGGTTCACGGTGACTTTCACCACCTTGGGGACTTCATGGATGTTGTTGAGGGAGAGATCCTTCTTCAGCTTGGGCTGAATGGTCTCCCTGTAGCGCTTCTTGAGTGACATAACGGGTTGGGGTGCTTCTGGACGTGGTCAGAAGTCGGGATCAGTCGAGGACTTCACCGGTTTTCTTCAGCCGGCGCTTTTTGGTGCCGTCCTTCTCGACGACGATTTCAACGCGGCTTGCCACCTTTTTGGCGGTGGAATAAAGCATCACGTTGGAGGCATGCAGTGATGCTTCCTCGGTCACGATGCGGCCGGTCTCGCCCTCCTGGGTGGGCTTTTCGTGGCGGGTGCGCATGTTCACCCCTTCCACGACGACACGGTTCTCGTTGGGCAGGGTGCGCAGAACGGCACCGGTCTTGCCCTTGTCCTTGCCGGCGATCACCTGGACGGTGTCGCCCTTGCGGATGCGCATTTTGATGCGCTCGGTGGCCTTGGCCTTGGTGGTTGCAGTCGCCATGGTCAGATCACCTCCGGAGCGAGGGACACGATTTTGGTGAAGCTGCGCTCGCGCAGCTCACGGGCCACCGGTCCGAAGACGCGGGTGCCTTTTGGGTTCTTGTCGTCGTTGATGAGCACGGCGGCGTTGTCGTCAAACCGGATCGAGTTGCCGGTTTCACGGCGCATGGTGGCTTTGGTGCGCACCACGACAGCCTTGACGACGTCGGATTTCTTGACGCCCATGTTGGGGGCGGCATCCTTTACCGCGGCAACGATCACGTCGCCCACGTGGGCATAGCGACGGTTGGTGCCGAGGACGCGAATGCACTGGATGCGCTTGGCGCCACTGTTGTCGGCAACGGTGAGATAGGACTCCTGCTGGATCACTGCTTCACCTCCTGAGCTTCAGCCTTGCTGGCTTCCTCAGCTGCAGCCTTGGGGCTGTGGCTGAGAACCTCGGCAATGGCCCACCGCTTTTGGCGGCTCATGGGACGGGTTTCAGTGATACGAACGCGGTCTCCGACGCGACAGGTGTTGTCTTCGTCGTGAGCCTTGTAACGGGTGGTACGGCTGACCGTCTTTTGATAGATGGGGTGAGGGAAGCGGCTTTCCACCGCGACCACCACCGTTTTCTCCATCTTGTCGCTGACGACGGTGCCGACCCTTTCCTTGACTGCCATGGTTACGGAGGGGGGATCAGGAGGCGGTGGAGCGCTGGCGCTCCGACTGCACCGTCAGCAGCTGGGCCAGCTTGATGCGGACCTCTTTGAAACGGTGCGTGTTGGCGAGCTGGCGCGTGGCCTGCTGGAAACGGAGTTGGAACAGTTCGCGGCGGAGGCCGTCAATCTGTTCGGTGATGTCCGAATCGGAGAGGCTGCGCACATCTGCGGCGTTGGGACGGGCCATGGTCAGGACTCCACGGTGACGGCTTCAGAAGCTGCCGGGGCCTTGGCACCAGCTGGCTTCTCCTGCTCATCCAGCTGGATGAACTTGGTCTTCACGGGAAGCTTGTATTGCGCGAGGCGCATGGCTTCCTTGGCGATTTCGGGGGTGATTTCATCACCGCCCATCTCGAACAAGATCCGGCCGGGCTTGATCACCGCCACCCAGAATTCTGGGTTGCCCTTACCGGAACCCATCCGGGTTTCGGCAGCGCGCATGGTGACTGGCTTGTCGGGGAAGATCCGGATCCAGATTTTTCCGCCACGCTTGACGTAGCGGGTCATGGCACGACGGCTGGCCTCGATCTGGCGCGAGGTGATCCAGCCACATTCCTGTGCCTGCAGCGCGAACTGTCCGAAGGCAATGGTGTTGCCCCGGGTGGCGACGCCGCGCATGCGGCCTCGCTGCTGCTTACGGAATTTGACGCGTTTTGGACTCAGCATGGTTCAGGCCTCCTGTTCAACCCTCGTTGGAGCGGTCTTCGAACTGTTGGGGCCGACGGCTGGCCCGGCGCCGGGGGGCGGCACCCACCGGCATGGGCTGAGCCTGTTCGCTCAGCACCTCGCCCTTGAACACCCACACCTTGATGCCAAGCACGCCGTAGGTCGTGCTAGCCACTTTGGTGGCGTAGTCGATGTCGGCACGCAGGGTGTGCAGGGGAACTCGACCCTCACGGGTCCACTCCGTCCGAGCAATCTCAGCACCGTTCAGGCGACCGGAGACCTGGATCTTGAGACCCAGTACACCGGCACGCTGGGCGCGCTGCACAGCCATGCGGATGGTGCGGCGGAAGGCCACACGCTTTTCCAGCTGCTGGGCGATGTACTCGGCCAGGAGGAAGGCATCACCGTCGACGCGTTCGACCTCGACAACATTGATCCGCACCTGACGACTGGAGTCGCCGACGGTCTTCTGAATGCCGGAGCGAAGTTCTTCGATACCGCTGCCTTGACGGCCGACCAGCACACCGGGGCGTGCGGTCTTGAGTTCAACTTCCAATTGATCGGCCTTGCGGGCGATCAGCACATCGCTGATGCCTGCCGAGCCGTACTTCTTGTGGATGAACTTGCGAATCCGATCGTCCTCTTGAAGGAGAGCCGGATAACTCTTGCTGGAGGCGTACCAGCGTGACCGGTGTTCCTGGGTGATCCCCAGGCGCAGACCGGTTGGGTGGATTTTGTGTCCCATTGGGTCAGAGTCCTCGGGGGTCAGGAATCGGTCTGAGCCGCCACAGCAATGCTGATGTGGCAGGTCTGTTTCTTGATCTGGAAGGCCCGGCCCTGGGCGCGGGGGCGATAGCGCTTCATGGAGGGGCCCATGTCAGCGCTCGCGCTCGCGATCACCAGAGATGAGGGATCGAGACCGAGATTGTGCTCAGCGTTGGCCACTGCAGACCGGAGCACCTTGGTGATGGGTCCGGTGGAGCGGTAAGGCATGAACTCGAGCATGATCAGTGCGTCGCGGTAAGTGCGGCCACGGATCTGGTCAAGCACACGGCGCACCTTCGAAACGGAGCCTCGGATGAAGCGTCCGTGAGCTTGGGCAATGGGTGCCGTTGGGGTAGACGATGTCATGGATTAGCGGCCTCCTTTCTTGTCTCTGATGTGGCCCTTGAAGGTGCGGGTGGGAGCAAACTCCCCCAGCTTGTGACCGACCATTTGCTCGGTGATGAACACCGGCACGTGGGTGCGGCCGTTGTGTACCGCGATCGTGTGGCCAATCATCATCGGCAGGATCGTGGAGGCCCGTGACCAGGTCTTGATCACGGACTTGTCGTCGTTGTCGTTCTGCTTTTCAACCTTGCGAAGCAGGCTGTCGGCAATAAACGGACCTTTTTTGAGTGAACGTCCCATAACGGTTTAAGCAAGCGGCAAAGTGATGGTTTGCATCAGGAATCGCGTCCGCCACGGCTCCGCTTGGAGGTCTTGCGACGCTTCCGGAGCACGTATTGGTTGCTGGGTTTGTTCCGCTTGCGGGTCTTGAGACCGAGGGCGGGTTTGCCCCAGGGAGTCACCGGACCGGAACGGCCGATTGGTGCACGACCCTCACCACCACCGTGGGGGTGATCGCAGGGGTTCATCACACTGCCTCGAACCTGAGGACGACGACCCAACCAGCGGCGACGTCCAGCCTTGCCCAGGCTGGTGTTGCGCATCTCGGAGTTGCCGACCTCGCCGAGGGTGGCGTAGCACTCGCGGCGCACCAGCCGAACTTCGGTGGAGGGAAGTTTGAGAGCGACGTAGTCGCCTTCCTTCGCCATCACCTGGGCGCTGGCACCAGCGGTACGGACCATCTGGCCACCGCGGCCGGCGTAGAGCTCGACGCAGTGGACGCTGGAACCAAGAGGCACCGCTGAAAGCGGCATGGCGTTGCCGTTCTCAATCGGAACATCAGGGCCGGAGACCACGGTCTGGCCGACCTGCACTCCTGCGGGAGCCAGGATGTAGCGCTTCTCGCCATCGGCATAGAAGAGCAGCGCCAGGCGTGCGTTGCGGTGCGGGTCGTAGTGGATTGCTGCAACCTTTGCGGAGACACCGTGCTTGTTGCGACGGAAATCCACCACGCGGTAGAGGCGTTTGTGACCGCCACCGCGGTGGCGGCAGGTGATCACACCGCGGTTGTTGCGGCCCTTGCGGCGGTGTTTAGCCACCACCAGGGTCCGCTCCGGTTTGCGGCTGGTGATCTCACTGAAATCAGTGACCACCCGGGTGCGGGTACCGGGGGTGTAGGGGCGGAAATTACGGATTGCCATGACGATTCAGACCCCTCAGGACTCAGGGAAGAGTTGGATCGAGTTGCCCTCCGCAAGGCGCACCACGGCTTTCTTCACTTGGGCACGTTTGCCAGCGAAGCGCCCCATCCGACGCGAGCGTCGAGGGGGATTCATGGTGCTGATGCCGGTGACCTTCACATCGAAGAGCTGCTCAACGGCGGCCTTGATGTCGGGTTTTGCGGCGCGGTGGTCCACCTCGAAGGTGTACTGGTTGATTTCGAGGGCTCGTGTGGCCTTCTCGGTAATCAAGGGACGGCGGATCACATCCGCCAGGCGGCCTTGGAAACGTTCAGTCATCGCCGTAGACCTCCTGGATGGTTGCGAGAGCTTCCTCGCCCAGCACCAAAGCATTGGCATGGAGCAGGTCGAAGACGTTCAGCTGATCCGCGGAGATCAACTTGACTTTCTCCAGGTTGCGCACGGAGCGGCGAACAACATCGGAGGGGTTCGTCAGAACGATGAGCACCTTGGAACCGGCAGCGACACCGAGGCGTCCCAAAGCATCCGTGATCTCACGGGTTTTGGGGGCTTCCAGCGAAGCAGCGAAATCCTTCACGACAGTCACGTCGTCAATGCGGGCCATCAGCGCTGTGCGCAGGGCCAGACGACGCTCCTTGCGGTTCATCGCAAGGTTGTACGTGCGGGGCTTGGGTCCGAAGATGATGCCGCCGCCCGGTTTCAGGGGAGTCCGGATGGATCCCTGGCGGGCCCGTCCAGTTCCTTTCTGCTTGTAAGGCTTGCGACCGCCACCACGTACTTCTGAACGGGTGAGGGTGCTGGCGGTTCCTTGGCGTGCATGGGCCTGCTGACGCAGAACAGCCCGGTGCATGAGATCAACCGCGGTGGTCTCCTTGGCCACCTTCAGGTCCAGGGTTGCCTTGCCGGCTTCCTTGCCCTGCCAATCACGAACGACACAACTGGCCATCACTTACCTCCTTTGGCGGGCTTGGCGCCCACGCGCACGGCCGGGCGGATGTTGAGCAGCGCACCGGGTTTGCCGGGCACGGATCCCTTCACCACCAGCAAATTGTGCTCGCTGTCCACCTTGAGGATGGTCAGACCGCGGGTGGTGATTTTCTTGCCGCCGTAGCGACCGGCCATCCGCTTGCCGGGGTAGATGCGGCCCGGGGTTGTACCGGCACCGGTTGAACCCGGTTCGCGGTGGTTCTTGGAGCCGTGGGTCATCGGACCCCGGCTGAAACCGTGGCGCTTTTGGTAGCCAGCGAAGCCTCGGCCCACGGTGTCACCGCTGACGTCCACCTTCTGACCGGCTTCGAAATCGCCGACGGTGATGGATCCACCGAGTTCGAGCCCTTCAACGCTGTCGATGCGGTATTCGCGCAGATGACGAAGAAGACCCTCACCGGATTTGGTCAGGTGACCCTGGGCGGGTTTGTTGATCAGCTTTTCGCGGGATTCGCCAAAGCCGATCTGCACTGCGGAATAACCGTCAGTGTCGTTGTTTTTGAGTTGGGTGATGCGGCAGGGGCCGGCTTCGATCAAGGTGACCGGAACAGCTCTGCCCTGCTCGTCGAAGAACTGGGACATACCCAGCTTCTTCCCGAGAATGCCGATGGACATGGGTGGGGAGGAAGCGCCAGCGTGGACAACCACCAGGCGGAGATCCGCATGGGGTCAGGTGCTGATCGATTGGACGCAGACGTGGTTCGAAGCTGAACTCCCGAGGGAGTGGATTCGAATGGGCTAGCGAACGATGCAGCGAGGCTGGGACTTGCATCTGCACGGTGTGCTGTTGCAGTTTCCCGACGGGGATTTCCGAAGAAAGCTCCCGTACTGGCCTAGAGATCCGACGCAATCGTCGAATCTGTTCTGTCGACTGGAGGCCCGGCTAGCGGACGGGCACAGAAACACAGAACAAACAACGAACCTACACCACCGCCCTTGCAGCTCCCCTGATCCCTCTGCCTGCTGCCAGAATCACTCCAATCCCTGTAGATGCCATGCCTCTGCTTCTCACCGGTCAGGCATTTCGCCGCGATCTCGAAGCCAATGGCTGTCTGGCTGTTCAGGCCCCGCTCGAGGGTGGTGCAGAAACGCGCTTGCTGCGTCGTTTGCGAGGCGCTGGATACCGCACCCGCATGACATCAGCCCGGGGACTCGGTGATCCGGAGGTGTTCCTCACCCAGAAGCACGGCATCCGTCCTCCTCATCTGGGTCATCAAAGCGTGGGTCGTGGTGCTGCTGTGGGAGAAGTGCAGGAGGTGGCTCCCCAGCTCGGAGACCTGTTTGAGGGTGATGCCCCTGTGGCTCTCTGGCTTCTTGAGGGTCAGGTGCTGTCGCGTTCGGAACTTCTCTCGCTTTGCGACCTCTGCAAGCGCGAACCCCGATTACGCATCATCGTGGAGATGGGTGGTGCCCGAAGCCTGAAGTGGGAACCGATGACCACACATTTGAACGCCTGACACCTGAGGAAGCCCTCGATCAGGGCCGCTGGGTCAAGCTCATCTGTGGGGCCAGCAATCAGGATTTGCCTGCCATTGCCGATCTGACCGCTGTTTTTGCGGCTGTCGGTGTTCATTGCATTGATGTGGCTGCCGATCCAGCGGTCGCGCTTGCAGCCCGTCGTGGCCTCGACTGGGCTGAAGCCCAAACGGGCCATCGTCCCTGGCTCATGGTCAGCCTCAGCGATGGCATGGATGCTCACTTCCGCAAGGCTTGGTTCGACGCCGACCGCTGTCCCGCGGACTGTCCGCGTCCTTGCGAAAGGATTTGCCCCGCTGCAGCAATTCCGCCCGGTTCTGGGATCGACCAGCAGCGTTGCTATGGCTGTGGTCGCTGCTTGCCGGCCTGCCCCCATGGGCTAATCGAGGAACGCGACCATCGACTGACTCCAGAGCAGGTGATCACGCTGCTGAAATCCATTCAGCCCGATGCGGTGGAGATTCACACGGGGTCTGGGCATGAGGAGGGCTCCACGATGCTGATCCAAAGCCTTCAGCACCACAACGTTCCCTTGCAGCGCTTGGCCGTGAGCTGCGGGTTGGAGGGGCATGGCGTGAATGCTGATCAGTTGGCTCGGTTGCTGTGGCATCGCCATTCCTGTTTGCGGCAAGCCGGTTACAGGCCCCTCTGGCAATTGGATGGGCGGCCGATGAGTGGTGATGTGGGGGCTGGAACAGCGCGGGCTGCGGTTCAGCTCTGGCGTGCCATGCGTCTTCTGGCACCACCTGGTCCGCTGCAGCTTGCCGGTGGAACCAATGCCGCAACGGTGGATCTCTTGCATTCGACGGAACGGCCGGCTGGCATTGCCTTTGGTGGTGTGGCGCGTCGCTTGCTGATGCCCGTGCTCAATGAGGCGCAAACCCGTGGATCTGCCCTGTGGCAATGGCCCGAGGGTTGGGAGCGTGCCCTCTCCCTTGCGCGTCCATTGGTTACTCCATGGCTGCGCCGCTCTTGCTAGAAGGCTGAAACGCGCAGATCCCATGGGCACGCAACGGGTCACCGACGATCTGGATCGCCTTCTCGAACTTCTGCCGGATGCCGTGCAGGAGCAGTTGCGGGAGGAGGAGGCTCGACAGCAGTTGCTTGAGGTGGTGCTCGATCTCGGTCGACTCCCGGAAGCGCGTTATCCAGGTCGTGCCTTGGCACTGGGCTCCACGCCCTTGTCTCGGGAGGACCTTGCGGCGGTGGTGGCCAGGATTGGTCAGTTCGGAGGCGATAACCGAGCAGGGATTGAAAGGACCCTTCACCGGATCAGCGCGATCCGCAACCGCCAGGGTGAGGTGGTTGGTCTGACCTGCAGGGTGGGGCGTGCCGTGTTCGGCACCGTTGCCATGGTGCGGGATCTTTTGGATGGAGGGCAGTCCCTGCTGTTGATGGGGCGCCCGGGTGTCGGCAAGACAACGGCATTGCGGGAGATCGCCCGGGTGCTCGCTGATGAGTTGGAGCGGCGCGTTGTGGTGATTGACACGAGCAATGAGATCGCGGGTGATGGCGACATCCCGCATCCCGCTATTGGCAGGGCCCGCCGCATGCAGGTGGCCAGGCCTGAACTGCAGCACCAAACCATGATCGAGGCGGTGGAAAACCACATGCCTGAAGTCATCGTGATCGATGAGATCGGCACCGAGCTGGAGGCGCAGGCGGCGCGCACCATTGCTGAGCGTGGCGTGGTGCTGGTCGCCACCGCTCATGGCAATGCCCTGGCGAACCTGATCAAGAACCCCACCCTTAGTGATCTGGTGGGTGGAATTCAGGCGGTCACCCTTGGGGATGAGGAGGCCCGGCGGCGGCGCAGTCAGAAGACGGTGCTCGAGCGCGCGGCTGACCCAACTTTTCCGGTTGCGGTTGAAATGCACAGTCGCCACCGCTGGGCCGTGCATACCGACGTTGCTGCCACGGTGGACCAGTTGCTCAGGGGCCTGCAGCCCAGAGTTCAGGAGCGCGAGCTGACTGCTGAGGGTGGTGTTCAGCTTGTCGATCCCCCGCAGTCGTCGGGTTTGCTAAGCCCTCCTTCTCCTCGACCGGCAGCTGGACGGCCTGTCTCTGTTCCTGTGTCTGTGCCTCAGACCAGTGCAGCAGAAGCATCTCCTCCTGCCCCTCCTGAGAACACCGACGTTTTGCAGGTTCTCTGTTGTGGGATCACCCCCCGGCTTGTGGACGAAACCATTCGTTCTCACGGCTGGACTGCGCGGGTGGTGGACGATTTAAGTGAGGCGGATGTTGTGTTGAGCATTCGGCTGGGACTCAGCCGTCAACCGTCTCTGAGGCGTCAGGCTAGGGATCTTGGGATTCCAATCCTGGTGATCAAGTCCGACACCCTGCCCCAGGTGACCCGTGCTATGGCTCGCCTCTTGAGTCGTCGGGCAAGTGAAACGGCTGCGGATGCCATCGCTCCCGATCGGGCGTCAAAGGACGATGAATTTGCTGCTCTTGAGGAATGCCGGCTTGCAGTGGAACAAGTGGTGATGCCGCAAGGCAGGCCCGTGGAGTTGTTGCCGCGAACTGAACGCGTGCTTCGCATGCAGGCGGATCTTGTCAGTCGTTACCAACTGCGTAGTGATGTTTTCGGTCAAGCCGAACAGTCGCGTTTGCGGGTCTTCCCTCCCTGATCGCGCTTCGCTTGATTCGCCCGGTGGATTGACGAAGGGTTGGCTGCTATGAGTAACTATTAGTGCTCCGGTGAGCCGCAGGTTGTGGTCTTTTCCGGTTCAGTGGGCCGTCGCCAAGCGGTAAGGCAGCGGGTTTTGGTCTCGCCATTCCTAGGTTCGAATCCTAGCGGCCCAGTTTTTGTCCATGAACCATCGACCCTTGCTGGTGTTCGATTTCGACGGGGTCATCGTCGATGGCATGGCCGAGTACTGGTGGAGTGCTTGGCATGCGTGTCTTCGCCTTGATGCCTCTCCGACAGGATTGACTCCCGACCGGGTGCCTGATGCGTTCCGTCGGCTGCGCCCATGGGTGCATCACGGTTGGGAGATGGTGTTGCTGGCTGCTGAGCTGCCTGTTCTGGATCCCCAGGTTTGGATGCAGTCCTACGCCGAAGCCCAGGCGCTCGCTTTACAGCGTCACGGATGGGAGCCGGAGCAGCTGCAAGCCGCCCTGGATGCGTCCCGTGATGAATCTGTTCGGCAGAACCGCTCCGCTTGGTTGGCGTTGCATCGGCCCTTCCCAGGGTTGGTGGCAAGGCTCCGCCAGCTTGAGGCTGAGGGCGTGGACTGGGCTGTCCTGACCACCAAGACTCAGGCCTTTACCGCTGAGCTGCTGAACAGTCTTGGCCTGCATCCCTGGCGTTTGGACGGTCGCGAAGCTGGAGCGAAGCCCCAGGTTTTGCTTCGGCTTCAGCAGCAGCGAACGTTGTGTGGCTTCGTTGAAGACCGTCGGGCGACGCTGGAGGCTGTGCGGTCCACGCCAGGGTTGGAACGACTGCCCTGCTTCCTGGTGAGTTGGGGCTATCTTCGCCCCCAGGATCAGAGCAATCTTCCTCCCGGGATTGCGTTGCTCCATCCGGATCGTTTCCGGGCCCCCCTGGCGCAATGGCCCTGATTCGCTACGGTACGCTTGTACTACCTGAGACGATTCGGCGCTTCTGTGGCATTGGATCTCTCGTTCCTTAGTTTCAGGTCTCTTCCATGCCTGCAGATATGAAATCCAGTGCTTCCGACCCCCGCTCCTCCGGCGAGAAAGACAAGGCGCTAAATCTGGTCCTTGGTCAGATCGAGCGCAACTTCGGTAAAGGGTCGATCATGCGGCTCGGCGATGCCTCCCGCATGAGGGTGGAGACGATCTCCACCGGTGCTCTGACCCTTGATCTTGCCCTGGGTGGTGGTTACCCGAAGGGCCGGGTGGTGGAGATTTATGGCCCAGAAAGTTCCGGTAAAACCACTCTCACCCTGCATGCGATTGCTGAAGTGCAGAAGCGTGGTGGTGTGGCGGCCTTCGTGGATGCGGAGCATGCTCTGGACCCCGTTTATGCCGCTTCGTTGGGTGTGGATGTTGAGAACCTTCTGGTCTCTCAGCCCGATACCGGTGAGATGGCTCTGGAGATCGTCGATCAACTGGTGCGATCGGCGGCGGTTGATCTTGTCGTGATCGACTCGGTGGCCGCTCTCACGCCCCGCGCCGAGATCGAGGGAGAAATGGGAGACCTGGCGGTTGGCAGTCAGGCGCGTCTGATGAGTCAGGCCATGCGCAAGATCACCGGCAACATCGGCAAGTCGGGTTGCACCGTCATCTTCCTCAACCAGCTGCGTCTCAAGATTGGTGTGACCTACGGCAATCCAGAGACGACCACTGGAGGTAATGCGCTCAAGTTCTATGCCTCGGTTCGCCTCGACATCCGTCGGATTCAGACGCTCAAGAAGGGGACGGAGGAATTCGGGATCAGGGCCAAAGTGAAAGTGGCGAAAAACAAGGTGGCGCCACCCTTCCGCATTGCTGAATTCGACATTCTTTTTGGCCGCGGCATCAGCACCCTGGGCTGTCTGCTCGATCTCGCCGAAGAGACAGGCGTGGTTGTGCGCAAGGGCGCTTGGTACAGCTACGAGGGAGACAACATCGGGCAGGGTCGCGACAACACCATCACCTGGATGGAGGAGAACCCGGAATCGACGGCCACGATTGAGACGCTCGTGCGTCAAAAGCTGACGGAAGGTTCGGAAGTGAAGTCGAATTCCATGCGGCCCCTAGCGGCTGCTGCGAAGGCGACTGTCGATAAGTCGACTCCGGGTAAGGCCCCGGAAGCGGCTGCTTGATCTCAGCCGGCTTGGGTCAGTGACTGCTTGCCGCAGACCTGGCCCTGCTGAGCCAGTTCAACCATTCGGTGTAGTTCCTGGATGGCTTCAGCTCCCTCCAATTTCACGAGTTCTCGGCCATTGCGGGATTCCACCCAGCTGATGCCGAAATCGGAGACAAGAAAGCGCACAATGTGGCCATCGCCGATGTCAGCCACAAAAGACGCGCCATGGCCATCGCGGCCGTCGCCGCAGGAGTAACAGGTGGCTGTGACGCCGGCAGTTTCGAGGCTGCCGGCGAGGGCCTGCAGGCTCATCACCAAGTCTTCGACGACAGACCTGTAGTGCTCGGCTAAACGCGGAAACATGATTGAGTCTCCAATGAGACCAATCCTAAAAGTTTTCTTTCGTTTTCGCGTGTTTGGTCCGGCTGGCCGATCAGGGGGTATCCGAGAGCGTCCACCAGCCTGCGGCGGGTCCGATGAATCGCACCGTGATCCATAGGACCACCATGGCTCCGATGCCGATCCAGGCGCCGCGTGTGGTCACCGCCATGAACTGTTGTGTCTGATTGCGCGTCAGAGGAAGCCAGGACACCACTCGCGGCGATGTATCCGGTGCTTTTGTGTTGGCCTTGGGCTGACGAGGGGGCATGCCCTGTGCAGCTCGGCGGCGTGCTTCTCCCATGCACTTCTGCGCGTTGAACGGAGGTTAGGCGTTGTTCAGTCCGGCAGCAGTCGCTGCAGTGGAATCCAAGGCTCAAGCCGATGCAGCACCTGATCACCCCAACTGCGCCCTCGGAGACGACCATCAAGGATGGCTAGGCGTCCACCGCTGCGTCGCAGTGGTGCAATGGCTGCTGGAATCAAGCTCAATGCTTCCGGCAAAAGCAGAGTGCGGAACCAGTCTTCGCCCTGTTGTTTCATGCGTTCCACCCTTGCTGATGTGAGTGGATTGTCCAGGCTGGCGAGGGGAAGCATGCCGATAATCAGCTGCGCTGGAGAGGGGAGATGCTCCTGATGCTCAAGCCACCAGTCCCAGCTGCAGGTCACCACACCATTGCTTTCGGGTGCAGTCGATTCATGGTCCACACGGCGTCCGAATTCGGCAGCCAGGGAGCTGGTGAGCTGTCGCCGTAGTTGGTCGTCATTGATCAGCAGGATGGTCATTCCCGCCTGACCAAGGATGAGCCGTCTGCTCTCCTCAAGGAGATGTTGGGAATAGATCCGTGTGTTCGGCAGCGGCTGGCGGCGGGGGGCATAGAGAGGGAGGGGTTCATTGAGCTCCCGTTCGCGCAGTGTTGCGCGGACGTCGGGGACCACCCCCGCCTGCTCAAACTCCAGATCCAGCCTTGCGTTATCTCCATTGCTGCTAAACATCAGGCAGGGGTGATCATGCAGAACCCCCCGCAGAAGTTGAAGGGGTTCCAAGGGGGCCAGCTGCCAGCGCCATTGGAGCAACCGGTGATCGAGTTCAGCCCACTCCGTCCAGTCCGCCGGGTTGATCTTTCGGAGCTTGTCCCAGGGCTCAGGGCTCGATGGCATCAGCTGGAGGAGGTCACGCAGCGCTTGCCCTGCTGATCCCTCGAGTCGCACCGCGCCCCCTGGTCGCGTGGCTCCAGCGAACAGCTGTCGGCTCATCCGGTCATGCAGCTCCATCAACCCGGCTTCAGCCTGTGGGCAGGCTTGGCGAAGCTCGTCCCAGTGATGGGGAGTGATCTCAAACGTGAGGGCGTTGCGCATTCGACGGCTCAACTGATCCATCTCCGGGATCAGCAGTTGTCGCGTGCCCAAGTGCCCGTCCCGATGGGCCTGAATCAGCTCTGCAACATCCATCAACCAGAGCTGTGGCCCCTCAGGTGGGGTTGTCCCTTGCCAACAGGGAAGGCGTAGGCCCTGGTTCCGTAAACGGGGCAATTCCAACTGGAGCAGGCGCCGACGCTGGGGGGCCGTCAACACAAGAGCCCCAGCTTCGGGAGCCAGACAAAGCGGTACAAGAAGACCGAGCCACCAACGTTCGCTGCTGCTGGGGGGGAGTTGGACGAGTGTTGTATCGCGACGCCTCAGGCTTCTGGCCACCAACCGGCTCAAGGTCAGGTGGTGGGGCCAATCCGATTCCTCCTGGCGTAGCAGGGTTTTGATCTGATGGTGGGCCTGGGCTTCCAACATCGTCAAACCCTAAGCAGGGCTCCCCCTGTGATTGGTTCATGGCAATCCATCCATCAACATGGCTTTACGACCCTGCAGGAGTGATGGCGGTGCAACCGGGAAGGGTGGGGATCGTTGGCCTTGGATTGATTGGGGGATCCCTCGGTCTCGATCTCCAGGCGCAAGGTTGGACGGTGCAGGGTCTCGTGCATCGTCAGATCACGGCGGATCGTGCCATGGCCCGGAGGCTGGTGGGAACGGTGTCGACGGATCCGCGCTGCCTCGCGGATTGCGATGTGGTGATCCTGGCCTTGCCGATTCCCTTATTGCTGAACCCACCTGAAGAGTTGGTGGCCGCACTGCCTAAATCAGCGGTGGTGACCGATGTCGGTTCGGTTAAGCAGCCCGTTTTGGCGGCTTGGCGCCACCGGCATCCCCGCTTTGTGGCGAGTCACCCCATGGCGGGTACGGCCCAGGCGGGCGTCGATGCCGGTGTGCTGAATCTGTTCCGAGGTCGCCCCTGGATCGCAACTCCGGATGCTCAAACGGACCCCATCGCCCTGGACCAGGTTCGTGATCTTGCCCTCAGCGTGGGTGGACATTGGCTGACGTCCACCGCCTCTCAACACGACCAGGCCGTTGCTTTGATTTCGCATATGCCGGTGCTGGTCAGTGCCGCACTGCTGCGTGCGGTGGGCGATGAGCGGGATCCGGAAATCCGGCAGCTGGCGATGGTGCTGGCCTCCAGCGGCTTTGCCGACACCAGTCGCGTGGGTGGAGGGAATCCGCAGTTGGGGGTGGCGATGGCCTCCACCAATCGAGATGCGGTGTTGCGCGGATTGGCGGCCTACCGCTGGAGCCTCGAGCAGCTTGAAGATGCCGTTCTCCAGCAAAACTGGTCTCAATTGGAGTTGGAATTGCTCCGAACGCAAACCCTGCGCCCAGATTTTTTGAGGGCACCTGGTGAGGTCAGCTCCGAAAGCTGAGGGGCTGTCCCCGTTCCGCCATGAGCTGACGGCAGGCATTCAGGGCAGACAGGCTGACCCCTGCTGTTCCCTCGCCTGGGTGAAGGCTGTCGCCGCAGAGCCAAAAACCGGGCATGGGCGTTCGTCCTGCCAGGCCAAAGGGGCCAAACCGGCTGGGATGCTGCCCGAGTCCCCCCACCATTCCATTGGGACGACCCGTCCAGCCGGCGAAGCCCCGCGGCGTTGCCAGCTCAGCGTGCAACCAGGCATCCTCCCGAAGGTTGAGCCAGCTGTTCAGTTCTGCTTGGATCAGGGTCATCATTTCTTGCTTTCGCTGCTGATAGTCCGGCTCCGGCAAGCGGCACCAGTCACCCGTTGGAGTGAACACGCTGGCGATCAAGGTGGCCTGTCCCCGGGGCGCGCGCCCGTCGCCGTCGCGGCTGACAGAGACAAATAGGGATCCTGGGGATGCGCAGCCGCGCTGGAGATGGCCTGGGCAGGGATCGGGCAGGGCATCACGAGATACCGCTCCGTAGAGAACCAGTGCACCACTCGGTTCATGCAGGTTTTCTAGTCGCCTTCGATATCCCTTGGGCAGCTGATTCAGATCGATCAGTTTCAGCAGGCACTGGGGGGGAAGGCTGCAGACCACATCGCGACTGTTGAGTTGTTTGTGCTCGTCTCCGGCCGTGGTGACATGCACTTGCCAACCGGATGAGCAGGGCTGCATTTTGGTAACCCGATGCTTCAAAAGCACGTTCCCGCCGTCGCGCTTAATGGCGGCCACCAGCTGGTCGCTCAGCACCTGCATCGACCCCTCCAGATGCCAGAGCCCGAGAGGTGCTTGGGCCATCTGTAGGACGGTTGCGCCGTACAGCGCCGCCGTGCGATCGGCCGGCTCCTGTGAGTACAGCTTCAGCTGGAGGTCGAGAAAGCGCCGCAGCCGTGGATCGTCACCGCATCTACACAGCTGCAACAGATCGGCGATGGTCAGACCTGTGAACAGTCCCGATGCCAGCGTTGCGGGCCGCAGGGCCCGTAGCAACGTGCCGAGATCCCAGAGGGATCGTGGAGTCACCACGGGGTCCTGATTGGCGAACTGCCAGTTGCTCGAATGCAACTGATGGCAAAGGCTCCAGAAAGGTTTGCTGCCAGGAAACTGATGCTCCCGTTCAGCGGCCCACGCTTCCGGGTCATGCCAAAGGGGAATGGGGGGCGAGCCATCGCCCAGGTCGACCACACAACCTGGGTCCAGAAGCTCTGCCGTGGGCAGAGGCATGTCCAGATGCTTCAGCAGTCGTGCATGACTGCCCCCGGGCTCTAGCCCAGCGACCTGGGTCGCCCCAACATCGAACACCCATGGACCACGCCGGAACGTTCCGGCACATCCCCCCGGTTGTTGATGCGCTTCCAGCAACGTGACGTCGACGCCATCGCGGGCCAGCAGTGCCGCTGCCGTTAAGCCAGCGATTCCACCACCCACCACGATCACGCTGGAATCGCTCACGACGCCCTGAAGAATCAGGCCATGCTGGCAAGACAGGGGGCTTGCTGAGGATGAACAGCGAACTGCGCCGGGATCTCACCGCGGAAGATGGCCCGTTGGCGGGGGCTGTCATCACGGATGTCTCCCCCGTCGGGGGTGGTTGCATTCATCAGGCCTGGAAACTGCGCCTCCGTGATGGTCAGGTGTTGTTTGCCAAAAGCGGTGGCGCTAGCGCGCTGCCCCTGTTTGAAGTGGAGGCGGAGGCCCTTGAGGCCTTGCATGCCCAAGCCGATGCCTCGTTCTTGGTTGTGCCCCAGCCCATCGCTCTGGCGGCACTGCCCCATGGTGCGGTGCTGCTGTTGCCCTGGTTGGATTGCGGTGGCAACGACCAAACAGCCCTCGGCCGGGGTTTGGCACTGCTTCATCAGTCGTCGATGGCTTCTAGCCCAGCTCGTTTCGGCTGGCACCGTGACGGCTTCATCGGCGCTGGACCTCAACCGGGGGGGTGGCGCGATGACTGGGGATCGGCCTTCGTGGAGTTGAGGCTGCGCCCGCAGCTCGAGGCCCTTGATGGGTTGAATCAAGCTTCAATCGACTTGGACCCGTTGTTGTATCGCCTTGCAGAGCACCTGAATGAGCATCAACCGCGTCCTGCGTTGGTGCATGGCGATCTATGGGGTGGGAATGCCGCCAGCCTCGCGGATGGACGGGGAAGCATTTTTGATCCCGCCAGTTGGTGGGCTGATAGGGAAGTCGATCTGGCCATGACCCAACTGTTCGGCGGCTTCGGGGAAGAGTTCCGATCTGCCTATCGGACAGTCCTTCATGAGGTTCCAGGCGCTGACGGTCGGGTGGAGATCTACAACCTGTACCACCTGCTCAACCACGCCAATTTGTTTGGGGGCGCTTACATCAACCAATGTCGAGCCAGTCTTGGCGATCTGGCTCGACGGCTTTGAGGATCAGCCCAGGTACTCCTGTCGGAGTGTTTGAACACGCTGAACCAGGGCGTTGCGCTTGTCGCTGGTGGTCAGGTTCTGCCAGCTCCATTGGCCGACCACGACCACGCCGAGCAGTTCAAGCAGCCCTGGAACGATCGGTAGGAGATTGATCGTGTCCAGGATGCCCTTGATCAGAATCTGGGCAATGATGACAGCGGCAAAGATGCCAACGATCTTGCCGATGCGTCCCATCTGACTCCAGTCGACCTGGTCAAGGGTGTCGTTCACCTTGCCCAGAACGTCGCTGTAGCGCTCAGCAAAGGAGGTGGTGTCTTCCTGAGCAGGACCGTCGACGGGTGTCGTCACGGTTGTGTCGGCATCCTTGACTTCAGTGGGGGCGTCACTCATGGAAACGACCATGTCATTCGCTATTTCAGCTGAGGGTATCGGTGAGACGCGATATACGCCATCCGTGCTGCAAATTGATTACCGATGCCACACGGATCTGTGCTGCACGCTGCTGGCACCTCACCCCGAGGAGGGTTGTGCATTGCTGCTTGGCGAACGGGTCTCGCCAGGGCTCTTGAGACTTCAAACGGCCTGGCCCTGTTGCAATGTTTGGGGGCGAGGAGGATCAGAGCAGCAGCCCGTCATCGGCCGCCGCCGCAGATTTCTGGTGGACCCCAGAGAACAGCTTGCAGCGCAGCGTTGGGCTCGTGCACGCCATCAACGTTGTCTTGGCGTGGCCCACTCCCATCCGGCTTCCCCAGCAGTGCCATCGCATCACGATCGGCTTTGGGGAGAGACTGAAGGTCTGATGCTGATTCTTTCGGCTTCGGTTGGGTTGCGTGCCTGGTGGCTGCATGGCGACCGCACCGTGGATGAAATTCCCATCCAGCTTTGGGACACTCACAACCATGCAGGACCGATCGATGCTGAGTGCTGATGAGCGGGGTCGCTATGCCCGCCATCTGATCCTTCCCGAGGTTGGCCCGGCAGGCCAGCTCCGGCTGAAATCTGCGTCTGTGCTTTGTGTTGGCAGCGGTGGGCTGGGATCTCCTCTGCTGCTTTATCTGGCTGCGGCAGGCGTTGGCCGCATCGGAATCGTGGATGGTGATGTGGTGGAGCTCTCCAATCTTCAGCGTCAGGTGATCCACAGCTCAAGTGGGGTTGGTCGTTCCAAGGCTCGGTCGGCAGCAGCTCGAATCCATGAGCTCAACCCCCACTGCCAGGTCGATGTGCACGAACACATGCTTGATCTGGACAACGCCTTGGATCTCATCGGTGCCTATGACCTGGTGTGTGACGGCACGGATAACTTCCCCAGTCGCTATCTGATCAACGACGCCTGCGTGTTGCTTGGCAAGCCACTTGTTTATGGATCCGTGCAGCGCTTTGACGGCCAGGTCAGCGTGTTCAATCGCACGCCGATGAGCCCTAACTACCGCGATTTGCTCCCAGAACCTCCCCCGCCTGAGTCTGTTCCGTCTTGTTCAGAGGCTGGGGTGATGGGCGTGATGCCGGGGCTGATCGGTCTGCTTCAGGCCACGGAAGCGATCAAGCTGATCACCGAGATCGGTGAATGCCTGGATGGTCGGCTGCTGGTGGTGGATGCCCTGGCGATGCGCTTTCGGGAACTCACCCTCCGCGTTGATCCCGATCGCCCGAAGATTGAAAGCCTGATTGACTATCGCGAGTTCTGCCGTCCGGCGTCATCGGAGATGGAATCCATCAATGTCACGGAGCTGAAGGCCTTGCTCGACTCCGCCCCAGGCGAGATTGTGCTTGTCGATGTGCGTAATCCTGCTGAGGCAGAGGTGGCTTCGATTGAAGGAAGCCACTTGGTTCCTTTGGCCTCCCTGGAGAGTGGAGAGGCGATCGATCTCGTGCGTTCCTTGGCGGAGGGACGGCGCCTTTTGGTGCACTGCAAGCTGGGGGGGCGCTCTGCACGTGCTGTTGAGCTGCTGGGGCAGCAGGGCATCGCGGCCACGAATGTGACCGGTGGAATTGATGCCTGGTCGCAGCAGGTGGATCCTGCGGTTCCCCGCTACTGAACCCCAGGGTTAGTAATCCACCCCTCGCTTGAGATCGACACCCTGTTCGGCGTAGTGCTTGTGGCACACCATCTCCGAATGGATGCTCGCTAGATCGAAATAGGCGGGAGGGTTTTTGCAGCGCCCCGTGATGATCACTTCGGTTTCGGCCGGTTTGCGGAGCAGTGTCTGCAGGATCGGTTCGACCGGCAGCAGCTCTAAGTCCACCGTGGGGTTCAACTCATCGAGGATCACGGTCTTGTAGAGGCCACTTGAGATAGCTGCCCTTGCGATCTCCCAGGCCCGCTCGGCTTCCACGTAGTCAATCGGTTCCTGCTGGCCCCGCCAGACGATCGCATCACGGCCGGAGCGGAGGTGGTCCACCAGATGGGGATAACTCTCGCGAAGGGCGGCGATCGCCGCGTCTTCGGTGTAGCCGCTCCCGCCTTTCAGCCACTGCAGGATCAAGACCCGATGGCTCTTGTCTTGGCTGATGCCCCGACCGATGGCCTGCAGGCCCTTCCCGAGCGCACTGGTCGATTTGCCTTTGCCTTCCCCGGTGTAGATCTCGATGCCGCTGCTCACATTGAGAGGCACGACCCGGTTGTCGTTCATGCCCGGACGGCGATGGGCCCGCATCTCGGAGTGGAGGTCGGCTTCACGCACCAATGGGGCAGGTGCGGCCCGACCGGTGACGATGATTTCCATCCCCTCCGGCCGGTTGCTGAGGGTGCGGACCACATCCTCAAGATCCAGCAGGCCGAGGTCCAGCACAGGATTGAGTTCGTCAAGCACCACCACCGAGTAGAGGGCACTAGCGATCGCGCCTTTGGCGATCACCCACCCCCGCTGCGCTTCCTCTCGGTCGAAGCGGGTGGCTTCCTCCGCCGTGAAGTGGTCGGCCCTTCCGGTGCGTAGGTGGTCGATCAGGTGTGGGAAGCCCTGCTGCAAGGCCTCAATGGCCGCATCCTCGTCGTAGGCACGGCCGGGACCCTTGAGGAAGCGCAGCAGCAGCACACGGGTCTGCCGCTGCTCGCAGATGCCGAGTCCGATGGTGCGCAGCACAACCCCAAGGGCGGCTTGGCTTTTGCCCTTGCCCTCGCCGTCATAAATGTGCAGCTGTCCATGGCTGCGCTCGCGACTGTCCGCTGCGGTGACGATGCCGATGCTTTGAGGCATGGGGGCGGCTCTTACCGTTGGAGCCTACAGAGATCAAACGATTTTCCCCGCTGATGTTTCGGTTGCAGGAGCCTTTGGCGGATCGTGAGCAGCAGCAGCTGGCTGAATTGCGGCAATGGATGGATGCGCAGTCCGCACTGTGTGTGGCCTATTCCGGTGGGGTCGATAGCACCCTGGTGGCGGCAATCGCCTATGAAGCCAAGGGCAGTTCAGCCTTGGCGGTAACGGGCGTATCTCCGGCATTGGCTCCTCATCTGTTGCGGGAGGCGCGTGACCAGGCTGCCTGGATCGGCATTCAGCATCGGGAGTGTCCTACGGCCGAGTTGAGCGACCCCGACTACAGCAGTAACCCCGTCGATCGATGCTTTGCCTGCAAGCGCGAATTGCATCACCATCTCCAGCCCATTGCCGCGGAGGCGGGCGATGCGTTGGTGATTGATGGCGTCAATCTCGATGACCTGGGTGATCATCGCCCTGGTATCGAGGCCGCCCAACAGGCTGGGGTTCGCTCCCCCCTGGCTGAATTGTCGATCGACAAAGCAGCGATCCGTCTGCTGTCTCGGGCCCTCGGTTTCCCCTGGTGGGACAAACCAGCGCAGCCTTGCTTGGCGTCTCGCTTCCCCTACGGCGAAAGCATCAGTGCTGAACGGCTGAAGCGGGTTGGCCAGGCGGAAGCCTGGTTGATCGCCAGGGGTTTCAGCACAGTCCGTGTGCGATCCCATGGTCTCGCTGCGCGCATTGAGGTGCCCAGTGAACAGATTCGCGCTGTGTTTGCGCTCGCGGAGAGCGAACCTCTGGTCGAAACCTTTCGCTCCCTTGGGTTCACCTCCGTCAACCTGGATCTCGAAGGTCTCGTCAGCGGCAAGTTGAATCGCCGCTGAACGCTTGCCGGTCTGTTCAGCTGGGGAGCTGGGTCGGTGTCTCCACGGGTTCTCTCACCCCAGTGGCAATGGCTGCAGGCGTTTCGCGCAGAAAGCTTTTCAGCGCATGGCGTTTCGCTTGAAGCTCCGTGCAGAGAATCGCGCAGGCCTGCTCCGGCATGGTGTGGTCACCACAGGTGAACACATCAACGGCTGCGTAGCCGGATTCCGGCCAGGTGTGGATGGATATGTGGGATTCCGCCAGCAGGGCCAGACCCGTGACCCCCTGGGGCTGGAATTGATGGGTGATCAGGTTCAGCAGCGTTGCACCAGCGCCTTTGGCTGCTGAGGTGATCGTTGTGCGGATAAAGGCTTCGTCGTCGAGTCGGTTTGGATCGCAGTCGTAGAGCTCGAGAATGCAGTGTTTACCGACCATGTCGGTGGCATGAATCTCAGTTGCACCCCATCCCGGGTTGGGATGCAGTTCAGAGAGGGTCTGCTCCATCAGGCGATGAGAGAAAAACAAGGCCGCCAGACTATCTGATGTCCAGGTCTGGTCTCAGGTCTCTTGCTCCGAGAATTTGGGCCTGCTGCTGCCAGCCGCCGCCAAAGCCTTCGAGGTGGGTGGCGCTCACCAGGCATTGATGCGATTCGCCCACGGCTTCGAGCAAGAGCTGCTGTCGGGTTGGATCCAGTTCGGCGAGCACATCATCGAGAAGCAGCAGCGGTGGCTCTCCGCACAACTGGGTCACCAACTCCAGTTCAGCCAGCTTCAGCCCCAGCACCAGCGACCGCTGCTGTCCAGCGGATCCAAACCGTCGTGCTGGGCTGCCGCCCAGGAGCAGGGCGATTTCATCCCGGTGTGGCCCCACGCGGCAGTTGCCGAGGCGTTCCTCGTCTTCCCGCTGCTCGCGCAGTTGCTCCTCAATGGCGAGTCGCCATGGTTCTTCGGCGTCTTCTCCGTCGAGTCGGCTGCCTGGTTTGTATTGCAATTCCAGAGCTTCTGTCCCACCGCTGAGGTGGGCCTGCCAGCGCTGGGCAATTGGTTCCAGCCGTTGCAGGGCCCGTTGACGCCGCCGGTGAATTCTGGTGCTGACCAGCGCCATCTGGACGTCAAAAGCGTCGAGCAGCGCATGGCGTTCGGCGCTGGGGGTCTGTCTCTGGCGCCAAAGCTGGCTGCGCTGTCGCAACAACCGGTTGAGCCGTGCCATCAGATCGGCATAGACCGGTTCGAGCTGCAGCACGACGCGGTCAAGCCACTGCCGGCGCAGGCCGGGTTCGCCTCGCACCAAATCAAGATCCAGGGCGCTGAAGCCGATGCAGCGCAGCGGACCAATCAGGTCCAGCTGCCGATCCAGCAACTTTCCGTTCCGCTTGGCCTGACGCCCTCCCTGGCGACGAAGTTCCAGTTCCAGACGATCACCATCCCCCACGTCGGCACGGATCAGGGCCTGGGGTCTGTCCCACTGGATGAGGTCCCGATCATTGCTGCAGCGATGGGAGCGCAGGCTGCCCAGTAACTCAACCGCCTCGAGCAGGTTGGACTTGCCAATTCCGTTGGGTCCGATCACCAGCAAGCGCGGCTGCGTCAGTTCAAGCTGCAGAACGGTGTGGTTCCGGAAGCCCTGCAGCTGGAGCCTGTGTAGCCGGATGGGTGCAGGGGCGAACAGTGAGTAAGGTACCTGTATCGGGTCGGTTGCCGCTCGATATCACTGCGGCTTACCGCCGATCAGTGGGCATGTAGCTCAGTTGGATAGAGCATCAGATTCCGGTTCTGAGGGTCGGGGGTTCGAGTCCCTCCATGCTCGTGTTTGACCTCAATGTCTCAGCTCAGGCTGAGTCCCATGGCTCGGATGCCATTGGGATCAATCAGAAAACCTTGCTCTTTGAGAGCCTGCAGGGCATCTGCTGGTGCCGAGATCGAAAGGCTGCAGCCTGGTAGATCCCGACGCAGGATTTGCAGGGCACGATGCACCAGAACAGCGAAGAGGATCGCTTGGTTTGGCCCCGGTTTCGCTGCCAAATTCCAAAGATTGGCGTTGAGGGCTAGATCACTGGTGGCCCGCACAAATCCAATCAGTTCCCCATTCGACTCATCCAGGATGCTGATTTGCCACAGACTGCGCTGAAGCGCGAGCTCCCAGCGTTCTTCAGGGTGGGTTGATTCCCCACAGGACATCAGAAGGGTGTTGAGCTGTTCAGACGTTGGAGGGGTCGATGTCTCAAGTCGCGTGCCCTGGGGCAACGGTGGAATCGAGGGTTGTTGAAGGAACGACAGCACAGTGGCTCAACCGGTGTTGCGCATGCCGGCTGCAATGCCATTGAGGGTGAGCAGTGCACCTCGCAGCAGCTCACTGCGGCTGTAGGTGCGTGTGTCTTCGGGCGCTCCCGGGGTTTCGCTCATGGGCGGTTGCCGGTTCTGATCACGCAGTCGCTTCAGCAGTGCAACCTGGAGAAAGCCCAGGGGAACGATGGTGCGATTGCGCAGATCAACGGACAACTGCAGCCCTTGATCAGCTCCCAGCAGTCGGTTTTGTCCCGTGATTTCCAGCACCAGCTTGCGGGTGAGTTCGTATTCCTTGGCGATCACTTGGAAGATCGCTTCAAAGGCCTCTCGCTGTTCGGGGTGCCCCAGGCTGTTCATGTAGTGATGAGCCAGGTCGAGATCCACCTTGGAGAGGGTCATTTCTACCTTTGAAATGAGCATCCGGAAGAAAGGCCAGCGTTGATGGAGGCGGCGCAGCAGATCGAGTTGTTCGGAGTCGCTGCCCACTTCTTCCGACAGAGCTGTGCCGAAGCCAAACCAGCTCGGCAGAAGAAATCGGCTCTGGGTCCAACCGAAGACCCAGGGGATCGCCCGCAGACTGGACAGGTCTTTTGCGCCTGTTTTGCGTCGGGCCGGTCTGCTGGAGATCTGCAGTTTGCTGATTTCCTCGATCGGAGTGACTTGCTGGAAGAACGCCACCAGATCGGGATTGTCGTGAACCAAAGCCCGGTAATGCTCCCTTGAACGGGTGGCGAGGCGACTCATCAGCTGATTCCAGCTTGGCGTCGCATCCAGCTGGTTGGTTACCAGGCTGTTTTGAACCACGGCCGTGGTCACGGTCTCCAGGTTGTACAGCGCCAACTCGGGCAGGCTGTACTTGGAGTTCAGTACTTCACCCTGTTCGGTGATTTTGATCCGGCCCTGCAGCGTGCCGCTGGGTTGGGCCAAGATCGCCTGGTAAGCCGGCCCTCCTCCACGACTGACAGACCCACCGCGGCCGTGGAAGAGGCGAAGCGCCACATCCTGGCGGCTGGCGAGTTCTTGAAGTGCGATCTGAGCCTGGTGAATCTCCCAGTTGCTGGAGAGAAAGCCGGAATCCTTGTTGCTGTCTGAATAGCCCAGCATGAGCTCCTGCAGCGGCTGTTTCTGTTGGCCTGCAACCGGTAGGAGTTCGCGGTAGAGCGGCGTTTTAAACAACCCCTCCATCACCGCGGGGGCCCGTTGGAGATCCTCCACGGTTTCGAACAGCGGCACCACCAGTAGGGAGGCCCGTTTATTCGGCGGGTCCACCAGACCCGCCTCTTTCGCCAGCAGCAGAACCTCCAAGAGATCCGATGCCGTGTGGCTCATCGAAATCACATAGGAGTTGCAGATCCGCTGGCCGAATTCTTCCTGGAGGCGCTGCAGCATTCGGAACACCGCCAACGTCTCTGATGTCGGCGCTGACCAACTGGTGGCTGGCGGAATCAGGGGCCGGCGGGTCTGCAGTTCCTGGAGGAGCCATGCCATCCGCTGCGTTTCATCCATGTCCCCGTAGGCCTGGGGCAGTTCCAGGTTGCGGGTGAGTTCATCGATCGCATCGCTGTGGCGGGTGCTCTCCTGACGGATATCAAGGCTGGCCAGCGAAAACCCAAAGATGTGCACCTGGTGCAGCAGTGTGTCGAGCTGTTCGCAGCTCAATTCGGTGCTGACGAGGCTGTTGCGGACCAACTCCAGGTCACTGCGGAACTGATCCACCGAGGTGTAGTGGAGAACATCGGCTCCGCCGAGTCCGTCCTTGGGATCGGTCAGGGCTTCACAGGGCATCTGCCAGCCCGCCTCCGACAGCTGATTGTTGCGGGCAAGAGTGCGCTCAAGCTTTTCGAGCACGTAGCAGAGCTTCAGCCGGTAGGGCTCCAGTCGGTATCGAGCTGCTCTGCGCTCGTAGATCTCCGGGAACCGGAGCCGGTCCATCTCCAGGGACTCCAGCAGTGATGGCGCCACCTGACTCCACTGCATGGAGATGCTCAGCTGCTGGCGTAGCGACTGGACGGAGTGGATGTACAGCTCCAGCATCAGCTGACGCTGGTAACAGGCTGTTCGCCAGGTGATGTCGGGTGTCACCGAGGGATTGCCGTCCCGATCGGAACCCACCCAGGAGCCAAATGTGCAGAAGGATGCCTGGGGCACCTGGACATCGGGGTAATGCCGATGCAAAGCAGTGATCAGCCTCTTACGCAGTTTCGGCATCGCGTCAAACAACACCTGCTGGAAGTAGTGCAGGGTCGAATCCACCTCATCGATCACGGTGGGTTTGAACTGGTGGAGTTCATCGGTCCGCCACCACAGTCGGATTTCCTCTTCCAGTTGGTCGCGACAGTCCTCGCGCAGCTGATTCGCGAGAGGGTTGTCTGATTGAAGTTGCTGGAGCAAGTTGGCCACACGTCGCTGCTTGTGACGCACGGTGTGCCGAACGATCTCCGTGGGATGGGCGGTGAACACCAGACGGATATCCAGCTCCCGCAGCAGGTGCTCCACCTGCGCGGGGGGGACGTTCATCCGACGCAGCCGCTCGAAGACTTCTCCAAAGGTGGCTGGATCAGTCTGATTGGCGAGAGGGGGTGCAAAGGGATCAAAGGCGTCCCGTTGAGCCGACTCAGCACTGAGATTGGGCCGCAGGCTGTCGAGATAGCTGTCTTCTTCGATCCGCTGCTCAAGGATGTTGATGAGCTGGAAATAGAGCGAAAAGGCGCGGGCCGCCGAGATGGCTTCTGAAAGATCCATGGCTCGGATCAGCTCGACGATCGCCTCGCTCGTGCTGTCGCCGTCCCGTCCCTCTAAGGAGACAGGGTCACTGAGTTGTTTGAGTCGCAGCAGACGTTCGCTCTGCTCCGGTGGGCACTCACTGCGCAGCACCGTCTTCCACAGGTCTTCAATCAGATCCAGACGGTGCTGAAGAAGCTGCCCGGCACCGGATGCACCACCGTTCAAGCGTGTTGTCTCGTTGTCGGAGACATGGGTGGTGGACTCGGGCATGAAGTCTCCACGCTGCGACGGACTCAACATGATCATCCCAAACAGGGTTCCCCGGTGGTTATCTGTTGTTCTTCCTGCTGCATCAGCTGGATCCCCTCCTGAAGCAAGTCATCGATGGATTGGCCCCGGGCATGAGCCGCTTCCCAGCGCATGGCCTGATTGCCGTGGGTCAGCAGTGCATCCAACGGCTTCAAATAAGCACTGAGCTGGAGGGATTCGGCGAGGGGAGCGAGCTCATCAAGCAGCTCCTCAAGCCAGTCCTTGCAGGTGATAGCACGGCGGCCATCCCGCCAATGCTTGAGTTCAGCCTTCAGGCTTGATTGAGCGACGGCTGCATCATTGCTGTCAGCCAGCTGGGCCAGCTCATCCGCGGATAGGACGCTGTTGCAAAGGGGATCGAGGCGAGTCATGTCCTGTCTGAGGGCCAGAAGCCGCAGCTCAAGCAGGCAGGTGATCGCCAGCAGCTCATGGGGATTGGTGATGAGATCGCAGATGCGTAATTCCAGTCGGTTGAGGTCGTACGGGCGTCGCAGACCATTGGGACGAACGGACGTCCATAGGTGACGTTCGTTGCGCATGGCCCCCGTGGCCAGTTGCTCCTCCACCCACTGGATGTAGTGGTCGTGATCCCGAAATAGGGGAACCGATTGCGGCGTTAGGGGGAATTGATGCCATCTCTGGGAGTGGTGGCTTGTGCTGCGCCCATCCAGAAAGGGGGAACTGGCGCTCATGGCGAGCAGGAGAGCCGCCTCGCAGCGCACGAGCCGGACCGCCGCAAACAACCAGTTCAGATCTGTGATGCCGAGGTTGATGTGAATGCTGGCCGTCACGACCCTGGTGCCGTAAAGCCGCTCGATGAGAGCGTGATACGCATTGCCGGGGTCCGAGCGTTCGAACCGGCTGCTGTCTCCCAAACTCATGGTGCTGCCTGGCAGAAGCGTGAGCTCCCGCTCGTGCAGCCACCGCCTTAATTCCCGTCGGGGCGCGAGCAGTGCCTCGGGGAGTTCGGCGTAATCCCTGATCGGGTCGGTGATGTATTCGAGATTGCGACAGTCCGGTTCTGTTACGAAGCCAGGCAGTTCCCTGGCAACGTCGGTGGCGACGCCGACGTTGGCTCCGTTGGGCTGACCGGTGAACAGTTCGACCTCGAAGCCTTTCAGTAGAAGGTTTTGAGCTGTCATCCCGGCGGGTTCAGGCAAGCCAGTGCTGTCAGCATTCCCCGTGCTTTGTTCAGGGTTTCCTCGAATTCAGCCGTCGGTTGTGAATCGGCAACGATGCCGGCCCCGGCCTGAACTTTGACCCGGCATCCACCACCGTCTCGTGGTTGCACCACCATGGTTCGGATCGTAATGGCCGTGTTGAGGGCTCCGGCCAGATCGACGGATCCATAGACCCCGGAATAGGGGCCGCGCGCATCGGGCTCAAGCGTATGGATGAGTTGCATGGCACGGATCTTCGGTGCGCCGCTGACGGTGCCGGCGGGAAAGGCCGCCATCAGCAAATCCCACACATCGTGCGTCGGGGCCAGGCGTCCTTCGACTTGGCTGACGATGTGCATGACGTGTGAGTAGCGCTCGATCACCATGAGGTCTTGCACTGCCACGCTTCCGGGTTGGCAGACCCTGCCGAGGTCATTGCGTCCCAGGTCAACCAGCATCACGTGCTCAGCGCGCTCTTTGGGGTCGGCCAGCAGATCAGCTTCCAGCTCTCGATCCTCTAGTGGCGTGGCTCCCCGAGGTCGGGTGCCCGCTATGGGCCGCAGGCTGGCATGGATGCCATCTGCTGCAGGCTCGGCTTGAACCATCACCTCCGGGCTTGAGCCGATCAGTTGCCAGTCCCCAAAGTCGAAGAACGCCATGTAGGGAGATGGATTCACCATCCGCAAACTGCGATACAGCTCCAGGGGCGACTGAGGAACGTCGGTCTCAAGGCGCTGACTGATCACCAGTTGAAAGACATCGCCGGCCGCGATGTGTTCTTTGGCAGTGTCGACGGCGGCTTCGAATTCATCGCGGCTGCGGTTGGAGCGCACGGCGGGAAGTTCTTTGCTTCTGGCATCCCAGGTCAGCGGTTGGACGGCCGGAAGAGGTGCATCCATCCGTTGGCGCAGGTCGTCAATCCGTCCGATGGCGGACCGCCAGGCCTGTTCCTCATCCGCGCCATCGGACAAGTCGCCGAAGGCGACGGCCGTGATCTGCCGTTTCACCTGATCAAAGATCAGGAGTGCGTCCATCAGCATCCAGATCCCGTCCGGGGGATCGGACGCGCCTCGGGGATGCACCGCAACGGTTGGTTCAATCCATTGGATCAATTCGTAGCCCCAAACGCCATAGAGCTGTCCCAGTGGGGGCAAGCCCGGCAGGTTGACGCAGGCGTAAGGAGCTAAGCAGTCGCGGAGCGATTCAAACGGGTTGCCCGTGAACTCGTCTTTACGACCATCGCGCCAAGTGCGTGTCAGACGGTCATTCCTGGCTGATGCTGTCCAGAGGGGATCGCAGGCGATCACACTCCAGCGTCCGAGGGTTTCACCTCCTTCGACGGACTCCAGCAAAACACCTGGAGGCCTACCCTCTCCCACCTTGATCCAGGTGGTGAGCGGTGTTTCAAGATCTGCGGGCCAACTCTGAGCCAGAGGGATCAGGTTGGCTCCACTGCAAACCGCCTGATGAAAGGCGTCGCGATCGGGACTGAACATCTCCTGATCATCGCAGCCAAGACCCGAAGATCACGACCTCCGGGCTTGCAGATTGATCGTTCAGGAGTCGAAGGTGTTGCGGCCGCTGAACTTGATGTTGGCAGGGTTGACGTTTTCGCCGATGCGACGGGCGTTGTGCCCGACCATGGAACGTCCTTCGTTCACCTTTTCGGGGAAAACACCATCCTTGGGATGCAGGAACTCGGTGTCACCACCGGGGTAGATCCGGTAGATCTTGTAGTCCTCAATCCGGGGCTTGAATTTTGTGCGCAGCTGGGTGCCGAGGGCGAGGCACTGCTCTTTGCGGGCGAAATACATCAGATTTTCGCCTGAGTTCATCAGGGCAGCCCCACCGGTGGGGAGCTCGAAAGCCTGCTCTGTCTTGCTGGTCCAGGTGATCGCGTATTTCTCTTCAGTCTCTGCTGAGTTCAGAAGTCCGCCAGTGCTGGCGATGTGCTGAGGAAGTTGACCATTCAACGCCGTTGCTGCCATGGCTGAAGGAATCCACAAGAGCCGTTACGACTGGAAAGTAGCACCGTCATCGGCTGCTCTTTTGCTCTCCGAAAGCAAGCTTCACACCCGACAACATATTGATCAGTTTCCTGGGGTGTGTACGGGGAAGAAAACGGTGATGTCGCGATCACGTCTGGACTGATAGCGCCCCCCCAGGCTGGCCATCATTTGGCGAGTTGCATCCTGACTTAACTGCAGGCTTCCAGTGCTGGGATCCCAGCTCAGGACGGTCCCTACTTCCTCGCGTTGGGGAGCTGTGCCGGGCTCGGTGGCTGAGGTTCTGTTGGGATGCTCCACATGGAGTTGAAGCTTCACTCGCGGGCCCGCCGCTTGGAGATGAAGTGTCAGCTGACTGCAGGGGGCTAGCCCTCTGGTGCAGCGGTCGATCAGACCTCCCAACATCGGTTCCAGCCGTCGGGAGTCACTGAGAATGGCCGGCAGGTCAGCGGTGAGGTCCAGCTCAAGGCTGATCCCTCTCCGATCCAGTTGCTCCGTCCAGCTGGGTGCAAGGGCGGTGAGGATGGCGTGTAAATCCGTGCGGGCCAAATTGGCTTCGTTGGGCTCCCGTTGAAGCTCGGCGGCATGGAAGATCAGGCCAAATCGGTCGATCTGTTCGCTGCATTCAACATCGATCTGACGCAAGCGATTCACGACGACTTCGGGCAGATCCTTCCGCCGCAGCAGAGACCGGATCAATGTTCTGATCGTTGCTAGAGGGGTTCTCACCTCATGGGTGATGGCTTCCAGCAAATTCAGATCGCCATGGCTGGGGTCTTCTGGTGGGCGCTCGGCCTGGATGGGTTGCAGCATCAGCCCCGGGGCTGTTCCGGTGAGCCGTTCAGTTAGGCGGGGCCAGAACTGTTCTGACCAGGATCCATTGCCCTGAAGGGTGCCGATGGATTCGAGTGCTTTGCGCAGCTGATCGGCCTCTGCCGGTGACTGATGCTCCAGCCGACGCCCGAGCTGCAACAGAACATCACTGAGTGTTTCCGGGTCAGAACGCATCAGCAACTGGCGTTTCTGGGCGGGGCCGTGCAGGGCCAGGGCGACTTGGACCTCGGGCGTGATGACCAGCAGCAGGGGATCATCTCCGTCATCGCGGCGCAGTGACAAGCGTTGGCATCCCTGCAGCGTGCCTGGTTCATCGCTGCTTGACCGTCCAGGTAGTGCCGTTGGATGAGGACTCAATTGATCCAGGCGCTCTGGAGCCCAGACCCATCCCTGCAGATGTTTCAGCAACTCCGGTTCGTAGAGAGCTGGCAGGGGCGCCGCTAGCCAGATTCCACGCTCAATTCCGCGCTCAAGCAGGTCCTGTTGCAGGGTCTCCAGAGCTGCCCACCAAAGCCTTCGGACACCGATCTCATCGCAGCGACCCTGGGGCACATCCTGCGCCAGTCGTTGCCGCAGGTCGGTAAAGGTTGGTCCGGTCAACGGAGTTGTGCCAAGGAGCGACGGCTCTGCCGAACCACAGAGAGGCAGAGGCCGAGGGCGATGAAATTCACAACCATCGCTGAGCGCCCATAGCTCAGGAAGGGCAGGGGGATTCCAGTGACAGGGCCCAGGCCAATGGTCATGAAGATGTTGACCACCACTTGAAACATCAGCATCGTGCCGATTCCGATCACCACGAGCGATTCGAAGTCGGTGCGGGCATTGCGCGCGACTTGAAGCAACCGCGCCATCAATGCAGCAAAGCCAAGAACCACGAGGAGACACCCAACAAACCCCGTCTCCTCGCCTAGAGCGCTGAAGATGAAATCGGTGTGTTGTTCGGGAATGAACCGCAGTTTGGTCAGTTGCCCTTGAAGAAGGCCCGTCCCCAAGACGCCGCCTGAACCGATGCCCACGGTGCTTTGAAGGAGGTGATACCCCCCGCCGAGGGGATCCTTGCTGGGGTCAAGGAACAGCACCAAACGATCCCGTTGGTAGTCCTTCAGGCCATGCATCCAAAGCCATGGTGTCACTGCCGCCATGGCGCTGTGGATGGCCAAGGTTGCTGTTGCCGCCAGGCGCTTCCAGGGCAGGGAGCGGTAGGAGACAACGACCATCAGTGGGATCCAGATCCCCATGGCCCAGGGGAGAAGCCCTGACAGAAGGGCCGTCACCAGCGGTGACAGCAAAAGAATCACCCACTCAATTGGCATTCCCGACCAATAGAGCATCGTGAGCATCAGGGCGCCGAAGACAAGGGATGTGCCCAGATCAGGCTGGATGAACACCAGGAGCCAAGGCACGGCGATCACCCCCAGCGGACGCATGAGATCGATCGGTCGTTCCACCGGGTGTCGTGACAACACCGCTGCCACAAGCAGGATCGCGGCGATCTTGGCGAATTCCGACGGCTGAACATGAACCCCGCCGATGCTGATCCAGCGTTGGGCCCCCAGCGCCGTGGTTCCAATGACCCGTACCGCTATCAGACTGATCACGGTCAGGCCATAGACAGGAAGTAGCAGCGGTCGGAGCCGCTGAAGTGGCAGGCGTTCCAGTCCCAGCGCCAGCAGCACCCCAAAGGCCGCGGTGATCCAGTGGTGATACCAGTCGGCGTAGTCCGCCTGGCGTTGTGTGCTGGCGATCAGCACCCCGGCGATGGCGATCATCCCGATCGGAACACCCCAGAGCACCCACTCCCGGTGCGGTCTGCGGCGGTCACGTCGGCTGAACATCTTCAGGCGGGCTGGGTGACGGCCTTCAGCACTGCATCTGCGAGCCCCTTGAACTCTGCGGCGCTGGCTGATTCGCTGCGATTGATCACGATCGGCCGTCCTGTGTCTCCACCTTCCTGCACAGGCATTTCCATCGGAATTTGGGCCAGAAGAGGAACGTCGTAGTCGGAGGCGAGTTGGGCTCCGCCGCCACTGCCGAAGAGGGCATAACGGCAGTCGGGACGATCCGGAGGAATGAAGGCGCTCATGTTCTCCACCACGCCGAGGACGGGAATGCCCATCTGCCGGAACATGGCAAGTCCCCTTCGCGCATCTTGCAGCGATACCTGTTGCGGGGTGGTCACGATCACAACTCCTGCCATCGGAACTGCCTGGGCCAGGGACAACTGCGCATCACCGGTGCCCGGCGGAAGGTCGACGACAAGAACGTCCCTTTCACCCCATTCGGCCTGGTAGAGAAACTGACGAATGATGCCGTTCAGCATCGGGCCACGCCAGATCACGGGCTGGTGATCATCGATCAGCAGACCCATGGACACCATGGCGATTCCGCAGGTTTCGATCGGGACAATCCGCTGCTGATCTCCGCTTCCCTGCACCTCCGGCGTTTGATCAGCCACACCCAGCATGGTTGGTGCGTTGGGGCCGTAGATATCGGCGTCCAGGAGCCCAACCCGCAGGCCGGTCTGGGCGAGTGCGCAGGCCAGATTGACCGCCACGGTGCTCTTGCCGACGCCTCCCTTGCCGCTGCTCACAGCAATCACCTGGCGCACTCCTGGGATCGACTGGCGTTCAGCCGGCTGTCCGTGGCCTGCTTGGCCAATCCCCCCCTGGCTTGGTGGTTGGCCGATCTCAATCTGGACGTCGTCGATGCCGTCGATGCTCAGCAGAGTTTCCCGTGCCTCGGTCACGATTCGGTCTCTCTGACCTTGGGCGAAGCCGGGAAGGCTGAGGCGAAACACGGCCCGCGGCGGGCTGATGCGGATTTGTTCGATCCAGCCGAGCTCCAGTGCCGATTTGCCACTGCCGGCATCTTTGACTTGCTGGAGGGCGTGGTTGGCCTGCTCGACCGGGTTCATCAGTTTCATTAGGGCAAGCCGGATCCTAGGGGCGTCGCCCGTGACAGTCCCTCACGGATGCTTGTCCAGGCCTGGGGTGACTTGGTTAGGTTTCGATGTCTTCAGTCTCTGACACATGGTCCGCTCCCTGATTCGCCGCGTCCTCGGACGCCAGGACGTGGGTGTCAGCAACTCCACCCTCGAGCTTCCCCCCAGCGACTCCAGAGATCGGGCTCGGGCAATGGTGATGGGGCTTCAAGACGAGATCTGCTCTGGTCTGGAAGCTCTCGATGGTGAAGGTCGCTTTGCAGAGGAAAGTTGGGTGCGGCCTGAAGGGGGTGGTGGCCGCTCCAGGGTGATGCGTGAGGGCCGTGTCTTTGAACAAGGCGGCGTGAATTTCTCAGAGGTTCAAGGGGAAGAACTGCCTCCATCCATCCTCAAGCAGCGTCCGGAGGCGAAGGGTCATCCCTGGTTCGCCACGGGGACGTCGATGGTGCTGCATCCGCGCAACCCCTACATCCCAACGGTTCACCTCAATTACCGCTACTTCGAAGCTGGCCCGGTGTGGTGGTTTGGAGGGGGCGCCGACCTGACCCCCTATTACCCCTTCCTCGACGATGCACGCCATTTTCATCGCACCCATCAGGCGGCCTGTGATTCGGTTCATCCGGATCTGCACAAGGTCTTCAAGCCCTGGTGCGATGAGTACTTCTTTTTGAAGCACCGTGGTGAGACCCGCGGCGTCGGCGGCATTTTTTACGACTATCAAGACGCCAACGGCACGCTTTACAAGGGACAGGACCCGGCGGGCCCAGCCGCCCAGGTGTCTGTACGTTTGGGGGCCAGACCGTTGAGCTGGGAGCAGCTGTTCTCGCTCGGCCAGGCCAACGGCAGAGCCTTCCTTCCCTCCTATGCACCCATCGTTGAGAAGCGTCACCCGATGGCTTATGGCGACCGCGAGAGAGAGTTCCAGCTCTATCGCCGTGGCAGGTACGTGGAATTCAACCTGGTCTGGGATCGCGGCACGATTTTCGGATTGCAGACCAATGGGCGTACGGAATCGATCCTGATGTCTCTGCCCCCGCTCGTGCGCTGGGAGTATGGCTACACCGCAGAGGCCGGATCAAGGGAGGCCCTGCTGACCGAGCTGTTCACCAAGCCTCAGGATTGGCTTGGGGATTCCACCCTCGAAGACCGTTGCCGCCCCCATGGAGCGATCAACTAACTGACGCCCTGAACGAGTGCGTTCACCACGCGCTCGGCCAGGCAGTTCACGGTTTGCTCCCTTGTGCTCGGATCTCTGAGCTTGGTTTCGAGGGGGGGTTCAAGCATGGCGATTTCAAGAATCCCGATGCCACGCCTTGGACCTCCAAGGCCTCCTCGAAAATTCCGTGGGAATCGTCCAAAGGCCTTGGCCAAGCTTTCATCGACGACATTGAGTGCACGCACGTTCGCGAGCACGGGAATCAGGCCTGAGCCGAAGCCATGGGGCCGGTAGGCATCGAAATGGATCTCTAGTACATATTCCCCGCGTTCGGAAAACACTTTGGCTTTCGACCAGTTGGTGGAAGGGTGGTTGTCGTTCGCGATGGTGATTGAGGGAGGGGTGTAAGACCGGATGTTCAAGCCACGTGCTTTGCCTTGGCTGACAACAGCAGCCTGAACCTCGCGGTTCCAGAACAGCTCATCCCGAATGCCCGGTTGCATCGGCGGACGGTTTTGCTGATCCACGGCATAACCCGGTGTTCCAGGACTGGCGGTGCCCTGGGAGTCGGCGTGTCCTGCCATGACGACGATCGGCAAGTTGGTTTGAACAGGGCTGCTACCGACCCAGCTCCCGGATTCCTTCGTGCGCGGGCCCAGCAGCGGGTCTGGCGTGGCGGGTGCGGGACAGGGTTTTGGGTCTGGCGGTGCCGGCGCTAGTTGCTCTGCTAGTTGCTCTGCTGGTTGCTCTTTCGACCCTGGTGTGCTCAGCCAATTGCGCTGTTCAGCAGCCTTGGTCATGGCGAGCGTCACCAGGGACAGCCCTGTGATGGCAAGGCCTGTGGCAAAGCGACGCCGTTGAATCCAGGCCGGCAGACGCATGGTTCAGATGGGGGAGGAGAGCAGGGATCCATCACTGGCGAGTTCAAGGGTCTCGGCCAGTTCCAGTTCGATCGCGATCAATTCGTCGCGATGGGCCCGCAAGCGAATGGCGCTGCCTTCTCCCTCTGGAGGAGGTAGCAACTGCAGTTCTAAGGCTTCTGTGCGTGAGGCTCGTCGTGTGTAAAGAGCTCCGGCCATAGGTCCGACGCCAATCAACAGCAGGGGCCACCAGTGCAGTTGTGGTGACAGCTGACGCAGAACCAGGGCGAAGCAAGCGGAGCCGATGGCAGCCAGTAGAGACAGCAGGACGGCCAGGGGTTGGCTGGATGCCACCTTCCCCTTAAAGCGGAGCACCTGCCGCTCTGCATCTCCGCCATCTCGGCTCCAACCGCGAGCCTCCAGCCAAGCGCTGAGCCCGTCGAGAACGGTCAAGGGCGGTTGGGGAGACATCACATCCACAACAGTGGTTCGGTCTTTGCTTGCTGCCCGCAGGAAGAACACCAGGCCAATCGCCAGCAGAACGGTCAGCAGGAGAGTGGATTGGAATCCTGCAGGCATGGCATCCCGATCGTGATGAACCTTTTTAAGCCTTTCGCAGGCTGAATCGCTTAGTTCAACGCAAATCGGTGTGCGTCCAGCCAGCTGCGCCAGGGGGCCATGAGTCGCTCGGCTTCATTGCGGGCATCCGATTGAAGATGCAGCATGCGCCGTGGTCGTCCACGACTCGGGCAGCGTTGGGTGTAGCTGCTAATTGAGCCCTGTTGCTCGAGAAAATCCAGAGCCTGCTGCAGCACGGTTTCAGAGAGCCGTAGTTGTGGCTCTTCCTGGATCAATTTCTGCAGGAGCGCGGAGGGATAGTTGTCGTCTTTGAGCAGGCACTCAAGGATCCAGCAGACAGCCAGTTCCAGGTCGAGAAATTGTGGCGGTGGCTGGTGGAAGTACTGCTCGATGTCTGCCAGGCAGGTGCGCGATGGCTTTCTGCGGGAGAACACAGGCGAGGGATAACTCCCCCAATCAAATGCGATCTCATTTCGAGATTCAAGAGGAGAGTCTTGAGACTTGCTGTAGAGGCGGTTGGCCACACTGGCCATATCCATCCTTGAAGCCATGGCTGAGCAGTCCTCGTCCCCTGCGGAATTCGCCGTCTTTGATCGCGATCTCGATGCAGCTTGGACGGAGCGCTATTTGCAGTGCCCGCGGCTTGCGGTCGATACCGAAGCGATGGGATTGATCCATGGTCGTGACCGGCTTTGTCTTGTTCAAATTGCGGACGCAGAAGACCGTGTCGCCTGTGTCCGCATTGGCTTGGGCCAGACCGAGGCGCCCAACCTGAAGCGCCTGTTTGAGGCCTCCACTGTGGAGAAGGTGTTTCACTTCGCACGGTTTGATGTGGCAGCTCTCGCCGCCGGTCTGGGGATTGCGGTGGATCCTGTCTTCTGCACCAAGGTCGGGAGTCGGCTCGGGCGGACCTACACCCCCCGCCACGGTCTCAAGGATCTGGTGATGGAATTGGTGGGTGTTGAGCTTGATAAGGGCGCCCAGAGCAGTGATTGGGGCCGTGTGGACGAACTCACGGATGCTCAGCTGGCCTATGCCGCTAACGACGTCCGATATCTCTTGCCGGCCCGGGAGCGTTTGGAACAGATGCTGCGACGGGAAGGGCGCTGGGATCTGGCTCAGCGCTGTTTTCAATGCGTTCCGGTGGTTGCCGAGTTGGACCGGCAGCGTTTTCACCAGATTTTTGAGCACTGAAGTCAGTCTTCGAGCATGAAATTGCCATCTCCTTCGCTGTGCTCCAATAACGTGTTCAGCTGACGGGCGTGCTCACCGTTGTCGTTGTCGAGGGCGGCCAGCATGGATTCAGCCGTCGCCCGTCGCCCCTGCACATCGCGATGACCTTCACGGGCCGCGGCTTGCTCGACCTGGCGACGGGCGCTGGCGAGGCTGATGCTCAATCGACTCGCCAGCTGAGCGCAAAGTTTGACGAGGGTGGGGTCTTGAATCGCAGCCATCGCATCCAACCGGGGGTCTTCAGTATCCGTTGAAGCGATCCAGGATGAGGCGTGCCAGCTGATCGCTCCCTCCTGCAGGTCCCATCCGCTGAGCACCGATTCGTCCCAAGTGGGAGCGGAGTGCCGGGTCATCCAGGAGGTATTCGAGCCGTCTGGTGAGCTCGGATTCGTCAGAGCACGGACGAACCGCTCCCCCCAACAGGCGGCTCTGACGGCGGGCGAAGCCTGGCTTGAACTGTGGTCCTCGTCCCGGCAGGGAAAGGGCAGGAATGCCTAGCCCCACCAATTGTTCCGTCGCCGTTCCGGCGGTGGCGATGCCGGCTTCCGCCCAGCCGGCCCATTGGTCAAAGCAACCTCGCCCGATCAGTACCAGGCAGGCTCCTTTCACCCAGCACGCTTCGGCACCCAGTTGGTCCGAAGGCGGCAGGCTGCGTCGAAAACCCAGTTGTTCAAGACTGTCGCTCAGTGCCTCTGCATCGGGTTGGGCGCCGACGGCCACGAGCAGTGCCATCGGCACACGGCCGGACAGCGCCATGGCGCTACGCACCAACCGCTGCAGGTTGCGCTGGGCCTCCGGCATGCGACTTCCGCAAAGCAGGAGCACCCGTCGGCAGCGTTCTAGGGCCGACGGCAACGGATGAATCCGTAGGCCATCCATCATCGGATTGCCCGGAGACAGAGCATCCACTCCTTTGCGGCGCAGGCCACGGGCCGTGAGGCGATCACGCATGGCCACAACTCGACAGCGCCGCGAACGCATCAAGCTCCATTCCCAGGGATCCCATTCACTGCCTTTGAGCAGGTGGTAGCAGTCGCTTCTTGCCCGTCCGGGCCCGCTGCGCCAGGTGTAGTCGCTCTTGGGGGTGCCGATGAAACCAAAAGGGGAGCCACTGCTCCAGGCCATCAGCAGCGGCAGCAGATCGCCGACGGCAACGATGGGTTGGTGGTGATGACCCAGGCGGCGCACCAGGCGCCACTGGCTCCAGCTAAGGGTTGGAAGACCAGCGCTGAGGTCCGCCAGCAGTCCCCGTAGGCTTTGGTTGCTGAATCCGCCGCTTGGTAGAGCCGCTTTCGGCCCCATTCGCGTTAACCATCCCTGCTGAACCGCAGCATCAAAAACACGGCCCGTTCCCACCAGAGGAAGCACGGATAGGGAAAGTCGGGGAGCACGTCTATGGACGGCCTGGATGATCCGCAGGGTGATCAGGTCTTCTCCGTGGCCGTTGCAGAGAAACAGCAGAGAGCCAGGGGCATGGCTGATACGATCCCCTGATGGGAGCGGCTGTTCCCCAGCGGCGGCATGGCCAAGTGGTAAGGCAGAGGATTGCAAATCCTTTATCCCCAGTTCGAATCTGGGTGCCGCCTTTATCTGATTGAGGCCCGAAAGGGTCTTTTTTAGTGGTTTTGGTATCTCCACGCTACTGAAATACCCCATATATAGCGTTTGACTTGAGTCTCATTTGCGACTGACTTATCCCGCTTTGGTGTAGCGGAGGTGTAGCGGAAAACTTGTAATCCGCAGTTGCGACAAGTCTCCCAGATCTCCGATACACACACGCAAAGAAAAACCTCTGGAGTGCCCACACCCCAGAGGTTCCGTCTCCTCGTTCTTGACCCCTTCACCTTCCTCCTGGATTTCTCCCGTGAGGAGTAGGAGAACCGTCAGAACAGGTAGTGGCGACCGTTCCTGGTTCGGTCCCCCGTAAGCATTGAGAAGGGGGGCAAGCGGTGCCCCCCCCCCCTGAAGGTCGTTGAGACCTGGTTTTACTGCTTCAGCGGTCTCTTACCTCATCCCTGGTCTAAAGCGGTTCAAAGCACCAGGGCATCAGCAGATAGACCTGTTCAGGGTTCAGCAGTTGCACCCCAAGCAGGCGTCTTCAGCGGTTTCCATCCCTGCGTTTGAAGGGACTTCCATAACTGCTCTGCTGCGTCCTTACGGAGGTAATGCCTCTCTTTCAGTAGCGGTTCCTCTCCAGGAAGTAGTCGTCCCCTGTCCAGGAAAACCTTCGGATCCCGAACCCACGCCGTCTCGTCACGCCAGAACCGCCATATCCAGCAGTCGTCCTGATCAATCAACCAACCCTCTCTCACTGAACCCTCCTGTTGAGTAGTGCATATGTTCTACTCACGGTTAGCGGGGTCTGGTCAAGGGCGAAAAACGGAAGAAACGGGTGTTCCAAAAAGTTAGAGGTTGCGAGCAAGGATCAAACGAGAACACCAAAGGTCACTTCCACTGGGGTCTGACCGTTCCAAAAAGACCGTTCGGTTGATTCTGTTCTATAATTCCAACAACAGGGGTGGTTTCTGGAACGTGCTTGCCAAATCAATCGGATACGCCAGAACTTCAACCTCCAGGCAAGTGGGAGGACTGGAGGCACAAGTGATCGCACTGCAGGAAGCGGGTTGCTCTGTGGTCTTCCAAGAGCAGGTCAGCACTCGGGTGAAGGAAGAGAACCGCCCACAGTTCCAAGCCGCTTTGTCGTCCCTTGAGAGCGGCGACGAACTGGTTGTGGCGAAGTTGGATCGCTTGGGCAGGACCCAAGTGGAAGTGGTTTCACGCCTGCACCAACTCCAGGAGGAAGGCATCCATGTCCGAACTCTTGATGGAATGGTTTCGACCAAAGGACTAGGAAAGTTCGCTCCTGTTCTGATCGGACTGCTTTCTGGTCTGGCGGAGGTGGAACGGTCCCTGATCAACGAGAGAGTCCAGGAGTCAATTGCCCACCGCAAAGCAACTGGAGGGAATCTTGGTGGTCGCCCGAAGACCAATGCAGCAAAGGAACGCCTGGTGCTTCGCCTGCGTGATGAGGGGTGCTCCTACCGATCAATCAGAGAACAGACAGGACTTGCTCTCTCCACGATCCGCAGGATCATTTCGGAACAGGAGGCGGTGTCGTGCTGAAGATTCTTTTGGGCGTGGCGTTGGGGTTTGTGCTCTTCACCAATGAAGGTGCCCGTCAAATCACCGCTGATGCTCTTCGTGCCGCTGCCGATGCCCTCGCTCCTGAGAAGGAGGGAAAGAACTTTCAAGATAAGGTGAGAGACGTGGTGGAGGAGAAGGTAAAGAAGCGATCTACTTGGTAACAGACATACCAAGGTATCGGGATTATTCACACTTAAGAACATTGTATTCTAATTGCGCGTTCATGCTCCCCCTTAGAGCAGCAATGCGCAAGTACTCTTTTCTCTTCTTGCAATCACCACTTCTTCCGTAAACTCCTGCAATTTGATAATAAAGCTCAGCGAAATTAGAAGGAACAGTCTCTGCTTTATGACATTCAATGGCACGAAAAAACTGTTTTATTGCTTTTTGATCTTGTGATTCACGCGCAAGAACAACGCCATATAAACCGATTGCACGACAATTATCATTCTTCAAATGCAATGCTCTGTAAATATCTTTTTTGGCACCCTTGAGTTCGCCTATGTTGAGTTTTGCAGATGCTCTATGAACAATTAGATAGGAGCACTTATTAACATCCTTTGCGGCATCAGCGTTTCTTATGCCCAACTTTTCAGCGCTTTTTTTGCGCTCATCCAACGCCCGCCTCTTAGAGAGACCATCACAATCATCTGCAGTAGAAAAATTTGCACCGTGTGGACTATCACGATAATAATGCGCCTTTGCTTGATTAAGTTCTGCAAAAGTATCATCAATAAGTCCCTCTATTCTTTGATCTTGCTGCAGGTCTTCAGTGCGTTTATTTCTCTCGTAAAAACTCATAGATAACAATATCGCCAAGGGTATTAATGGTATTACTGGCAAGATATTCATTATGCGGTCAAATAATTTTTTTCCTTTATTGCTCTTAAATGAATGACTTGATTCTTGGTCAATCAACTTGATCCGTTGATCATTAGATTTTCCTGACTTAAAGCTGACTGAAGATTCTTTGATCAACTCGTAGAAATTTTTATTAATGCTTACAGTCGAAAGGGCATCCAGGATCTTCTCTATTTCACCAAGAACAGATCTATCTGTTTTTAAAATATTTCTATGGATACCTTTTAGGTGCTCAACTTCATAGAGAAGGCGCGAGTAGGAATCAAATGAATCATCTGGTGGTTGGGTTATTTTACTCATTTCCCCCTCCCAACCACATAGTAAATTAATTGCTCTATCCCAGTTATAAGAAGAACCAGTTACCTGATGCGAGACTTCTTCGAGCCTGGATGGACCCATCCTTTCTCTAATAACCAACTCATAAAATTCTTGTTTATTCATGAAATAATCTACTGCTTTCTCTATATATTTTCATTATAGCATTATGCATAAACCGATGACTACAGCGATGCATGCGATTAGATAGTAATAATCAAAATGCACAAGAATTGCCAAAAACAATAAACGAGAGCATAAAGTGGCCACACATCTCGTCAAATCAAAACTTTATGGAAAATATGTTATTAAAAAGGTTCAGATAAATACAGAAACGTCCGAAGGACTTGCGAGTGAAGCGAGCAATGTATGGCGATTGCTTCTACTGAAGAATTCAGATTGCTATATAATTACTAGGACTTATTAATTACTAGTAGAAGGATTCACTAGGAACAATAAGACCTCTAATCAACTGAATAATGGGTTGTTCTCTGTATATCAGAGATTATCAATAACAACACAATATAAGAACCAATAAGATTATGATTAAAGATACACTAAACAAACTTATAGAAGATTGTAGTATTGAGTTTAAGTATTTTGTGACTATTCCTTATAGGTTTAAGCAATCTGATTTAAGGCAAGTCAGTAGTGATAACAGGGGATTACGAAGAACCATTCGTGATTTCTACCAGTATCCGATCAGGATCTGGTTCTTCAATGAGGTTCATACGGATCCTGTCTCCAGGCACTACGGAGGATTCCACCGCCACTTGCTGGTGGAGGACCTTCCTCCAGAACTCTGGAAAACGCCCTCAAAGCGTATGGAGCGGTTCCTGTCGGAGCGCGATGCAGAAGCACTCTTCACCGCCCTCTCTGGGGGCATACCAACGGACACCCAGAAGGTTGCTCTCTTGAAGCGTGTGCTCCGACTCCACTCCTCCGTTCCCAATGGAACACTGGGGGTTGTGGTGAAACCGATCACCGAACTCAACGGTGTTCTGGGGTATTGCACCAAGCAAGTGGGCAAGGACCTTTCCATTGCCGACGTTATTGACCTGACCGCAAGTGATATGGACTTAACGACTGGTGACTGGAATGCACGAAACCCAAGACAGGAAGCACTACCTCGCTGAACTTATAAATCTCTATAGAGAACAACTGAATAAACCAATCGCCGACACCTTTGGCGAACTCATACAGGAGATACGAAAAGAATGTATTCAGGAATTAGACCAAATCAGACAAGTGGATATGGAAGCGACTCTCTTGGTGAAGAGCAGGAGCACAAAGGCACTGTTATCTCCATAAGCGTTCCGTTCCACGAACTGGACCTAATTGAGGAGATGGATCTTCAGGCACGTATGGAGTGCTGTTCCTCCAGGTCCCACTACTTCAGACGCCTGATCCGTAGAGGCAAGGCAGAGAAGCAGCACGCCGAATGGTCAGCGTTATGGGGAGACAAGTGATGCCGTTAAACGATGGTCCCTCAGGGAATCCACAGACTTCTACCGCTTGAACAACGACAAGCCACAAAAGATCCTAATTACATCGTAATTACAACTGACACTGCCGAAGCATAATTGAGGATTTAAATCGAGGGAATATGATCAACCCAAGCAGATACAGGCAAGAGAAGAAAGGATCTTTTGAACGAAATACATAAGCAAACCGACAAGAAATTAAATGAACATCCGATTTGACACAGTTACTGCAGCAATGTTGAAGGAATTAATTAAGAGGGATCGCCAAACAGACCCGAAAAGCTACCTCTCCGATCTGATCAGAAAGTTATATCAATCAAAATATAGATAGCCATACCTGCACTACCTTCAGCCACCGAAAGAACAAGGCAGGGGCAAAAAGATTTGATCGCAAGACATACAAAAATGGATTAGCACTTAAATTCATATCAACCGCAAGCTAGACGAAGCATGAATAGCTGACAATAGACTTTAAAGTATACGTGTTTATTTTATTGCGCAAGAGCGATCGCCAGATTTTGTCCTGAGCCAAGCATTTGAAATCTGCCTTGACTCGCCATGCCCAACAGTATAATTAAAGTATATTGACTCATCATAACTTCTAAAATACCTAGACTGGCCACCATAAAATATGGCTGTAGAACCAGGCTTACTGTAATCATTCAATGTTATTAGGCTTTCTAGATTATTCTGACTGACCGAACGCTCAACAACAACTTCTTTTTCTGAGATGCTTAGCAAGACGTTGATATCACCTTTGCATATAGCAGAAATCATGGAAGCAGACTTTACTGGAATGCAAATACCAGCATGAATAGCTATAATCATAAAAGCGTATCTGCATATTGAGATTTTGCAAACAACAAACAAATCCGAAACTCTTTTGGAGGTATATATCCGCAGCGATTGAAACCCCGAGATGCCACTGCATAAATCACTTGTAGTTACACCCACTTTCATGCCCATACTCATTAACGCTCTAACCATAACAATCGCAAATGGAATCAACGATGTAGTGCAGAAAAATTTGACTGCCTATACTAATCTAATGCAATAAAAGTAATAGAAAATGAATTTTAAGTTGTTTTTGGCATTTAGTTCGTCAATTCTTCTTTCTTCCTGCACTACTACAGAATACCAGGTAAATCCAGCGACCTCAAGCGGAGATGGTAATTCTCCCAAGGGTACTCAATCAATACGCAATTCTGAAAGCGAAGGCTATATGCGCATTCTGGGTGACTTTAGGTGGGACAAATCCTTATCGGCAGAAATGATGGCATCATCAGATGCATTTAAAAAATACGTTCCAAAATGTGCTTATGGAGAGGCCAGAAAAGACCAATCACTAAATCAGTATGTAGAGACTTATCATCATAAAGATGGCAGATCTTATCTAAAAGGAAAAGTTGGCGAAGACGGATTTAAAGCAATAGAACAATACAAAGTGGAAGGTCATTTCGGGGACGAAGTGCATCTTCATATCGGAGCAAATGCAGGCAGTACGAAGATGTATCTGCAGCTAGATCGTGCTGGCGATTATTATCGTCCAATTGTGAGGGACACTAGAGGTGTTTACCCAGACTACTCGCAGAGTGATTGTGAGTTTTCTGTAGGTGGGATTAACATGTTATTGAACAAAGCTTATTTTACTTCTCATCCCAATACAAGCACTAAGCAGGTGCTTTTTAGCATGGAGTTTTTTATTAATAATGAAGCTGAGAGAAGGGCATTTTGGGCATTAATTGAGCAAAAATATGAGCCAAAGTATAGTGAACAGACTGGGCATATAACTGGATACTGCTCAAAGTATTCTTGCTTTCACTTTCGCGGCACTTCGGGAGTTGAAATTTATCGTACTGAATACACGATCTCTGTCCTAGATGCTGTAAAGATTGATGAGAGTCAGTTTTAGCCAGATTAAGATTCTTCCCGAGCATACATTCTGGACTAGTTCAAGATTTTTGATCCGCTAACGGCAGTACAGCAAAGGCAGGAACCCCGCAAAGTCCTGCCTTTTTATGCCAACCTAAGGAAGCGTATAAAACTCATAATCCTTTGCACGAATACCAATTTTCTTCGCCTTGAGAAACTGATATAGAGAGGCTCGAGGTGGAAGTCCTCCAGGTTCAAGCGTAATTTCAACTTCTTCTTCTTCTAACTCAAACTCCTGTAGGCAAGCATTAAAATCTAAATCGGGATTTGTGGAATCAAAGAAACTCTGGGGAAGTGAATCTTCTAAAGTAGAGATGTACATTCTTTCCCACCCAGAATATAACTCCAGGAGTTCCTGAAGCTGGTTTTCTATATCAATAAAGTTGGGCAATTCGTGTGGTTTCATGGTGAATATTGGTAGGGTTTACTTGTAATTGTGTAGAGCGAATAAAATTTCTCAAATCAGCACAAGCACTTCTCTTGAAGTTGGAAGAAGGAGAGCAGCAGAGAGAGTGAGTTCTCTTTCAGGAGTAAAGGATGGAACTCCAAGTGAATACTCAAATGCGATTTCTTTGCGAACCATTTTTTGTGCAGTAATCATTTTTCTACGTGTGTTATGTGGATAATTGATTAGCAATTAAACCCAGCATTTACCCCCACCATTGTTGGTGTTTCTAATCTTGGATTTTAACGCAGGTTGCTGGTTCTGCGGGATTAATGAAAGGGCAGTGGTGTGCCCTTTCTTGTATCAGGAATTAGTAAAGTTCCAGATGAATAATGTGCTTTAACTCTTTCTTGCTGTTATACGCTTGAATCTTTTTCAAGAGTTTACTCGATTGATTGGATGGAATATTCCAGGTAGTTGCTCTACCCATACTTCCCAAGTATTCTCCCTTACAACTCTTCAGGATGTTATCAAGAATATCACGATTAAGTTCTTGAATTGATACTTCCTTTTTAATCTCTTTTTCACTAAAGAAAAATGTTGCTGGGGAAAGTAGCGATGGAAAATCGCAATAGAGTTTTACGCAGAAGGTTTCAGCGGGCATAATGAATAAGGTAAGAGTTTATTCTGCTTTTAACTTGTTAGTTAAAGAACCAAGTAATTGGTTATGGGAGAAAATCCTTGCGGATTGAATGAAGTATTCAGTTGGTTGTCGGGTGGCGGTGTTTCCCGCCTTTCCGATGAACATATTATAGTCCAGAAGTCCTTTTGTGAACAGCATTCTGACCACTTCCATTGGCGGCGTGTTGACCCCCCTTATTTGATTAAATTGTGGTATAATTACGGCACCCGAAGCGTGATTTAGAAGTCGTCTCCGACACGCTTGATGTTTGACCAGGTTGCTGGTTTTAATCGTTTTCTGCCCTTTGCTGCGTTGCGTTCTCGTCTGACTGGTTCCAGGTATTTGCTGCGAAGTTCGTCGGTCGAAGTGTTCCCCTGATAAGCAAGATCCGCCAGACCCTCTGGTGTGCTGTAGAACTCGAAATCCTCTTCAACTAGCAGGCGGAATGCTGTGTGCCTCGTCTGCTTCGGTTCCACCCCTGACCTGGTGATTGGCGGTTGAACCACCGCTTTCAAGTGCTTGAACAGGTGCCTGATGTCGGGCAGCACAGAACTCCGAACTGGATCTCCGCCTGGTCGTTCTTTCTGTGGGAACACCAGATATCCCGTTGGTTTCCTCTTCGTCAGTCGTTCCCAGAACCTGTATCCGTCTGGTCTTGGGTTTTCCGTTCTCTGGGCGTCACGGTTCTGCTTGGTCTCTTCGAGAGTGCAGATCACCTGGTCTTCGCCCTCCCCTGCCTTGAACCACTCCGCTTTCAAGCGGGGCAGGTCCTCCAGTCGCAGGTGGAAGAACCACATAAGGCATAGGGCGTCATACAGATCCACCCAGTTCCTCTGGGAGTCGATCCGCTTAAACGCTGAAGGCAGTTCCGCGTATTGCTCTGGGGTTAGGTCCTGTCGTGCCGCACCTCCTGATAGGTCGATGACCTTGCTGATGAGCGAATCCCACTCCTTTCTCGTGAAATGGTCTCGTGGGTGCCTCTGATGGGTGATCTCGGGGAATTGCGGCAGCACTAGTGCTGGATAGTCCTTCTCCCTCGCTGCCTTCAGAAGGTGGTTGATGAGGGTCCGCAGGTCCTTCTTGGTTGCTCCGCCGTTGGTTGCGTTCCCCCGTGTGAGTGATCGTTCGTCCAGGAGCGTCCAGTAATCGGAGAAATCTCTGAAGGTGATTTCAGTCACTGCCTTCTTGGCGAATGGTTGGTGCTTGACCCCGTAACCCTCTGCTGACCAAAGGCGGTTGCGTTCTCTCGCCCACTTTTCAAACCCCCTCTGCTGTCTTTTTTTCCTGCTCTCGCTCTCGAACCAGGTCTCCCAGTAGTGGAAGAGCGATTTCTCGTCTTGCTGTGCCTGCTCCTTCTTCTGTGCCTTCAGATCCGCCAGGTCCTGCTTTGCCCACGCAATCGCCTTCTGTGCCGCTTCGTATGGGTCAGGGGTGCCTGTAGACGCTTTACGCCTTACACGACGCTTCTTGCCGCCCCTGGCGCCTCCTCCGAAGTCTCTGGGGTCGTCTTCCTCCAGAGGGAGATATGCCGCCTCCAGGTTCTTGGATTTGGTGATCCTCTGAACCACCAGTCCGTCGGGGACGCCCCTACTGGGAAATCCAAGTTCCTCCACCACCAGCAGCGATTTCCGCTCACCGCTTAACCAGTCCTCTGGAAGGGTTGGTTGTGGTTTCTTTCTGGGCACCAGTCCGCTACCCCCTTAACGCCAGGTCGTGACGTTTTTACTGGGATCTCAAGGGTAGCGGTGTAGCGGAGGTGTAGCGGAGTGCCTGCTTGAGTAGGCGATTTTGTATCGCTTGAGCAACGTTTTGGTGCTTATTTAGTGCTTTTTAGGAGTTCACGCCCCGTTCGAATCTGGGTGCCGCCTTTGAATCCTCGTCACAGTTGAGCCTCCGCGCTCATTGCGGGAATGTTGCGTGAGTGACTCTCGCAGTTGACGGTTTCGGCATCAATCCAACAGCTTCCAGTGGCTGTGCGTGCCACTGGCAGGCCCGTGGGAAGTCCTCTGGCGTCAAAGCGGGCCCATGCGGTGCTGAGCAGGCTCGCGCTCCAGCTGCGCTGATCCAAGCGGCAGCCGGAGCGGTCGCAGAGAAGCGGACTGCCCTGGTCTCCATCAAGGCTCACGAAGCTCAATTGAAAACTGCCCCCCGTCGCCTCATCGTCTCCGATGAAGCGAAGCCGCAGGCCACTACTTCCGTTCGCACTGATCTGGAGGCGCTTGCAATCCAAGGGACGCCCGTCGACAACGATGCGGCATTTTGAAGGCCTGTGCTCCAAGCGGCCAAAAGTCAGCATTGGATTGGCCGTTGCAGGAACGGCAAGCAGCAGGGAAGCCAGCCACAGGCGGATCATCAGTAATCGCTGTCGGCGACGCACATGCCCAGGCAGCGAATGCCGTTGCTGGCGGTTCTTCGGCAGTGGTTGCAGAGGATGCGTTCCTCGTCTGCAGACGATCCCTCCACAGCCTGATCGGGCGATGTCGCAGGCTCCTGTGCGGGGGATGCGGTCATGACGCAGCTGGACGAGATGAAGGCGATCATGGCTGGCAGCAGCGTCGCCCCGTTGAACGGCATCGGTTTTGGCACCTGGGCCTGGGGTAACAAGGCGGTTTGGGGATACGACCCCGAGCGGGACGATGGCCGACTGCGCGACACGTTTCGACAGGCCCTTAGTTCTGGGCTCAACCTGGTGGATACAGCGGATTCCTATGGCACAGGGAGGCTGACTGGGCGCAGTGAAGAGCTTCTTGGCGAATTCATGGCTGAGTTGCCAGCCCTTCGTCGATCCCAGCTGACGGTCGCGACAAAGTTGGCACCCTTCCCCTGGAGATGGGGCCGTCGAGGATTCGATGCCGCCTTTGAGGCCAGCCGAAAGCGTCTCAAAGGGCAGCTCCAGCGGGTGCAGTTGCACTGGAGCACCGCTCGCTATGCGCCTTGGCAAGAGGCAGGCCTTCTCGATGGCTTGGCTGAGCTCGTGCTTTTTGGCCGGGTCTCCGAGCTGGGGCTGTCCAATTTGGGCCCCCAGCGCTTGGCGTTGATCCACAACCGTCTGTTGGAACGCGGTGTTTCCCTGCGCAGTGTTCAGGTTCAGTGTTCACTCCTGGCGCCTGGGGATGATCAGCTGCTCGAGTTGATCGCCGTCAGCAGGGACAGGGATGTGGAGGTTTTGGCTTACAGCCCTCTGGCCTTCGGCGTCCTTGGTTGTCCTCCCGGGGCTGAGCAGACGCTTCCCGCAACCTGGTTGAGACGTCGTCTGTTCCGGCGACTCCTCCCCGCAAGTTTTGAGCTGCGCAGGGTGATGCATGCCATCGCGATCGAGCATGGGGCAACGATGGTGCAAGTCGCCTTGAACTGGTGCAGAGCAATGGGTACGACGCCGATTCCTGGGCTACGAACTCCGAACCAAGCAAGGGATGTTGCCGGTGCACTGCAGTGGTCCTTGTCGACGCAGGAATGCCAGCGTTTGGATGCTGCCCGATGCAGTTGCAGCGAGCGGATGCCCGCTAATCCATTCCAGAGTCGCTAGGCGAGATGCTCAGGCCTCCGAGGCGGATTCGGGGGCTGGACTCACCACGACTGGGAGGCTGTCTCCGTTGGTGCGAATCGGAATGACCTTGTCTTCGGAGGGTTCCCGGGGAGTGGGAGCGGGGGAGGCCTCCTGCTGTTGAGCGCAGGCGGTTAGCGCTTCTTGCAGGAGTGAATCGAAGGTTGCCCCGGGCAGTCGATGCCGGGCGACCTCCAGAAATGTGCGAGGCAGGGATTCGCTTGCAGCGCTCTTTAAAGCAGGGTTGTTCTGACGGTTCTCCTGCTCGTCCTGAATGGCGCGGATGAATCGTCGGGTGACGTCGCGTTTGGTGCACGCCTTGATCAGGGTGTCGCGCTCCTGAGGACCGTGACTGAGCTCCTGCTCCATGTCTTGAATCCGCCGTTCAAGGCTTTCCAAAACCTCTTCGGCTTCTTTCCCGATGTGGGCCAACTGCCCATCTGAGAGGTATGGCATGTCGGCCACGAAGACCTTGCCGTGATCTCGCAGTGTGAGAAATGTCGGCCTTGCACCCTGCCTGTAGCCCTGCTGCCTGTCTTGTCCGGAAGCTAATGGGCGTCTTGGTGGAACCGGTCCTGCAGACGATCGACGTCGCGTGATGCGCTGGGGCTTATCAAAAGGCATTGAAAAATAAATGTATTGACGTTGCTATCGGAAAAGATTCCGATGTGCTTGGCAGCACCCTATTCGATCCTTTCCGTTCTGGTGCTCAGCTGCATTGAACCCGTCTGAAACTGACGCAATCAGGCGGGCACCCCCTCCAGAGCCATTGTGTTGCCCGGGTCGTTGGACTTGGACGCCACGTCGCCAATCACCCAGGCCTGATGTTGTTTGACGCGGCAGTAATCGATGACAGTGCCTTCGCTCCCTGCCGGCACAACCAGACAGAAACCAATGCCGAGGTTGAACGTGTGCCAGAGGTCCCGTTCGGGAATGTCTCCTGCGTCCTGAAGCCAGCGGAAGAGTGGAGGCCTGGTCCAGCTGGTGGCGTCGATGCGAGCAGATAAGCCTTCTGGTAGGCACCGCGGCAGGTTTTCCGGTAGTCCCCCGCCTGTGATGTGGGCCATTCCGTGGAGCTCGCATCCGCCCTGCAGCAGATGTTGCACGAGGTCGGCATACAGGGTTGTGGCTGCCAGTAGGTCGCTGATCAGAGGCCGCTGGTCATCGCCATAAACGGTGCTCGCATCAGCATTGGCGCGTTGCAGCACCTTGCGCACCAGGCTGAAGCCATTGCTGTGCACGCCGCTGCTGGCCACACCGATCACGCTGTCGCCAGGCTGGATGCGCTGGCCGTCAATGAGTTGGTCTTCTTCGACGACGGCCACGCAAAAGCCGGCGAGGTCGTAGCGCCCCTTGGGATAGAACCCCGGCATCTCCGCGGTTTCTCCACCGAGCAAGGCACAGCCGCTTTGCCTGCATCCATCGGCGATTCCCTCCACGACCTCAGCCATCGCCGACGGCGCCAGCGCGCCAGTGGCCATGTAATCCAGAAAAAAGAGAGGCGCTGCTCCTGAGGTGATCACATCGTTGACGCACATCGCCACCAGGTCGATGCCCACGCCGTGATGGCTGCCATGCTCTTGGGCCAGCTCCAATTTGGTTCCGACGCCATCGGTGCCCGACACCAGCAGGGGCTTTCGCAGGCCGCTGGGGAGGCGCATCAGCCCCCCAAATCCCCCAAGGCCTCCGATGACTTCCGGTCGGTGGGTGGCTTCTACAGAGGCCTTGATGCGCTGCACGAACGCACGTCCGGCTTCAACGTCAACTCCAGCGCTCTTGTAATCCATGGAATGAATCCGTTGCAATGATCCTGCAATGCCGGGGCGCCTGTGCGGCTTGAGCTGCCGGCACAGCTTCTGATTCGATCTGCTTATCGCCCCTTTATTTCCGGCTTATGCGTGGGGGCTTGCTTTTGGGTGTTGATCTGCCAGTCAGTGCGGGGATTGCCGGTGCAGTCGGGCTTGGGTTGTTGTGACGGTCATGGCGATGGGGCCCCATTTTCTTTCGGGAGCGGTTTTTTTAGGTTCTAAAGCAACTCTTTGATTAGGCCAGTCAACGCTCGAGAACTGCGAATTCAGTTCCGTTTCGTTGGTCAAGCCGCTCTGCATGCGAGTCCTTCTGACGGTTGCCACGCTCTCCGGAGCGATTTCAGGGAGTGCTGCACTCTTGCCGGTGGTGGCAAGCGATTTTCTGGCTGTTGATGGTGCAGAACGCCTGGATCCCCTCGATCTGGTCGTCGACCCACAGGTGTCTGAGTTGCAGGCAACGCTCTCTCCTGCAGAGGTCAAGAAAGTCGATGCACCCCCTGCAGCTGAGCTCCCTAAGCCCAAGCTGAGGGTCGTCCCTGACGTCGTCAAAGTCATCACCGGAGAAGCCAGTTGGTACGGCCCCGGTTTTTATGGCAACCGAACAGCGAATGGCGAGGTCTATCAGCCCGGCACGATGACGGCGGCCCATCGCACGCTTCCCTTCGGCACCAAGGTTCGTGTGACCAATCTTTGGAACGGGCGAAGCGCTGTTATTCGCATCAATGATCGTGGGCCCTTCGTTTATCACCGTGTGATCGACCTTGGCCACGGCGCCGCCTCCGATCTTGGGCTGACCGCCTCTGGAATTGCCCAAGTCAAGCTTGAGGTGCTGCGCTGAGCCTTGTTGTTCTCTCCACGCAAGCCGAGCTGGAGATCTTCCGGACTGGCCTCCGTGGACCGCTTCAATTCGTGCCCACCATGGGTGGTTTGCATGAAGGCCACGGCCAGCTGATTCGCCGAGCTGCCCAACAAGGCCCTGTTCTTGTGAGTGTGTTCGTCAACCCACTCCAATTCGGTCCTACCGAAGATTTTGACCGCTACCCGCGCGCGCTCGAGGCGGATCGGGTTTTAGCCCAAGGCAGTGGCGCCAACGCCCTCTGGGCTCCGAGTGTCGACACGGTCTACCCCGGTGGACTCAATTCAGTTGTGTCCCGGTCAGCGCCGGCCGCCCTCCAGTCCCATCTCTGCGGCGCATCCCGTCCAGGTCACTTTGATGGTGTGGTCACAGTCGTGGCCCGTCTCCTGCAGCTGGTGAAGCCCTCATGTCTTTGGTTGGGTGAAAAGGATTGGCAGCAGCTCGTGATCCTGCGCCGGCTGGTCGCTGATCTGGATTTGAACCTGGCGGTGCAGGGGGTTCCCACGCTTCGTGAAGCGGATGGCCTGGCATTGAGTTCCCGTAACCAGTACCTCTCTGCTGCGGATCGTGAGCGTGCTGCTGCTCTGCCAGCAGCTTTGCGCCGTGCTGATCAGAACGATCCCAAGGATTCAGTCCGCAGGAGCCTGTCTGATGCAGGGCTTGAGGTGGAGTATGTAGAGAGGGTCGATCCCCTCAGTCTTCAGCCCTGTGGGTCTGAAACCGCCATCTCGCTGCTGGCCGCGGCGGTGCGCTGCGGGACGACCCGTTTGATCGATCATGTCTTCCTGATGACTCGCCAGCCTCTCGTTGCCATTGATGGCCCGGCCGGTGCCGGGAAAAGCACCGTTACCCGGGCTTTTGCTGAGCGGTTGGGGCTGGTCTACCTCGATACCGGCGCGATGTACCGGTCGGTGACCTGGTTGGTGCAACAAAACGGTGTGGACCCCCTGGATGCGACGTCCATTGAGGCTCTCCTGAACGCCTTGGATCTTCAGCTGCGGTCGCTGCCCGGTGGCGGCCAGCAGGTGTTGGTGAACGGGCAGGACGTGAGCGACGCGATTCGCTCCCCTGAAGTCACAGCGTCGGTCTCGGCTGTGGCGGCTCACCGCTGCGTGAGGCAAGCACTGACGGCACAGCAGAAGGCGATGGGTGCCAAGGGTGGCTTGGTGGCGGAAGGTCGCGACATCGGCACGGCTGTTTTTCCGGATGCTGATCTAAAGGTGTTTCTGACGGCCACGGTGGGCGAGCGCGCCCGGCGTCGAGCCCTTGATCTTGAGCAGCGGGGTTTCCCGGTGCCTGAGCGATCTGAGCTCGAGGCACAGATCGCCGAACGGGACCATCTCGATAGCACCCGCGAGGAAGCCCCCTTGGTACAGGCAGAGGATGCCGTGGAGCTCGTCACCGATGGCATGAGCATTGCGGCTGTGGTCGACGCCCTGGTGACGGAGTTTCGGTCTCGAGTGGCCGAAGAAGCCTGGCCTACGCCGGCGGGCTGAGCTCGTCGAGCAGGTTGGAACAGGCATCCTCGAGCAGGTCGAGCACATGCTCGAAGCCCGCTTCGCCTCCGTAATAGGGATCTGGAACCTCTGTTTCAGAGAAGCTGCGGGCGTAGCTGAGCATCGGTTTGATGGTGGCTGTTGCCCTTTGGCCAGCTTCCCTGGCCAGTCCTTGCACGGCGGTGAGATTGTCGTCGTCCATGGTCAGCACCAGATCGAAACTCGAGAAATCGTCGAGGCTGATCTGTCGTGCGCGGCTGGGCAGCTGAATGCCACGGCGGTGGGCCGCTCCCTGCATGCGTCGGTCCGCCGGATTGCCCACATGCCATCCGCCTGTTCCGGCGGAATCCACCACGAATTGATCGCTGAGACCACGTTCCTGCAGCAGATGCAGAAACACGCCTTCGGCTGCTGGAGAGCGGCAGATATTGCCAAGGCAGACGAACAACAGTTTTTGGGTCATCCGGCGTTGATGCGTTGGAGGGCTCGTTGGGCCCGCAGCTGCACCACCCTGACACCCTCAGCATCGGAAGCGAGCTGCTTCAGCGAGGCATGGCCCTGTTCTGCCAGTTGCTGCGACACAGTCGTGCCGCGCAAACGCTGCTCGAGTCCATAGGCAGCTGCGTAACGCACGACCCACTCGTCGTCTCGTCCCGCTTTGAGCAGTCCCTGGAAGCAACGTTCAAGCTGATCTTCCCCCGCGTCTTTGGGCAGCTCTAAGTCCGCCAGGCCGCGGGTTGCTGAGCGCCGCACGCTTGGTGCAATGTCGGCCTGGAGAGCATGTTCGAGAAGATCAAGACCCCGTGGATCCCTAAGCGCTGCAAGCACTTTCACCACCCATGCCCGTGCTCCGTAATTGCGGGAATCCAGGCTTACCAGAAGGGTGGGAACGATGTCTCGTCCCAGCTGAATCAGCCCCTGCGTCGCGACGGCTGCTACCGCAGGATTGTTGAATCCAAGTACCTTCACGAGCGGCTTGGCGGCCTCAAGGTCGTTCAGTGCACAGAGGGCTTGCGTTGCTCGGACCAGTTCAGGGGTGCTGGTGGCGCGGTCGAGCATCTGAATGGCCTGGGCTAGTCCTGTCGTGGTCATCAGAGCAGGCCATCCATCGCATCGAGGACCTCGTCTGGGTCGTCGTTGTGTTCCGCCAGTTCACGGAGTGCGACCAGCTTGAGGCTGGGCTCTACTGCAGCCGAGCGGATTGAGGGGATAGCGCCGATCCAGCCGGTGGCTCCGAGGTCGAGCAGCGCGCCACGGCGAACCAATGGTTCGGGATGGTTCAGCAGCTTTTTGAGTTCAACTCCCCAGTGATCAAGCGCTGTGAGCTGCAGCAGAGCTCGGCAGGCTGCTGAACGGATCAACGGCCGAGGATGTTTCGTGAACGGCTGAACCACTGCGAGGTTGCTGCTGCTGGCATCACCAATGTCACCAAGGGCCTCCAGCAGGGCTTCACAGGGTTCGTTGAGTAAGGGGGAAGAGGTCTGCTCTTGTCCAGCCCCCTCCAATCCACTGGCCAGCAAAGCGCGGATGCCCTCAACAGCCCCACGGCTGCCCATCGCTCCAAGAGTGCGAACGACCTCTTCGCGCACGGCGTAGTCGTTCGATCTCAGCAGCAGCAGCAGGCGTTCTTCTGCCCTCGCATCCCTAAGCAGAGCAAGAGCACGGATCGCGTTGAGAGCTATACCGCGTCGTTCGGGATCGATCGGCGTGTCATTCAGTGCCTCAAGGGCTTTCAGCAGTAGAGGGATGGCATCTGGATGCTGGCTGCGCATCTTTCCCAGCCACCAGGCGGCGTAGTACTGCGCTGCAGGATCCTCCGTTTGGCGAAGGTTCTGGATCACCTGCGCTTCACTCAGCGGTTCCATCACACCCAGGCCGACGCCATGTCGGCTGTCCAACTTTGGGTTTTCTTGAACTGGAACGGTCCAGCGATCGAGCCCCAGCAGCGCTCATTTGTGGTTGGGTCATGACCGCGGTCCAGGGTCGATAGTGCTTCCCCCTCCAGGTGAAAGCTGCTCACCAGCACGGTGTCTTTGCCATCCCGCCGCACGATGCATTGGCAGCCGGGCTCCATGGCCCCGTGGTAGCCGTCTTGTTGTTCGACCACCTGGTAGTGGCATTGATCCAGGCTGATGAGATCACTGTCCTGAATGGCAAGCCGCAGTTGCGGGTCAAACGTTGCCCCAGCGAAGCGTTCCGGATCGCGGAAGATGTGATTCCAAAGCTTGATGGCACCGGAGGGCTGTGCTTCAGCGCGGATCATTCGCAACCGGTAGGGATGCTTGGGGTCGACTGCGTAGGTCTGCTCGAGCAGGATCGATCCTGGACGCAGCTGTGCCAGGGGGCGATACCTCAGGAAGATGTGGGCATAGAGAGGCGGGTTGTCGAAGGCTTGTTGCTGGTTGCTGTACTCGCCGCAGAGCAGGTTGAGAAAACGCCGAACATTGGGGGTGATCACAGCGCTCTGATAAGGCCAGAAAAGAACAATAAAAAAAGCCCCCCGAAGGGGGCTTTGCAGACAACATCACCTGATCAGATCAGGGCGTTGATGGCGTAGTCGATGTAGCTGTTGGCTTCGGTAGCAGCATCGCCGCTAAGGCCGTGGTTGGACTTGATGTGCTTCAGAGCTTCCACGTACCAGGAAGGGGAGAGCTCAAAAGTACGGTTGATTTCGGCCAGGCCGGCAATCAGGTAGTCGTCCATGGGGCCAGTACCACCAGCGACCAGGCAGTAAGTGATCATGCGCAGGTAGTAGCCCACGTCACGGGAACACTTGGCCTTGCCTTCAGGGGTTGCTGAGTAATTGGGCCCCGCCATCTGAGTGGTGTAGGGGAACTTGGTGTACACAGCTTGTGCTGCGCCGTTCACCAAGGAATCGGCCTTGCTCGTGAGGGCTTTGGCTGCTTCGAGACTGGCTTTGGCGCGATTGAAACGGCCGGAGGCAGCCTGAACTTCGGTGTTGCTCAGGAAACGACCCTGGGAATCAGCTGCTGCAACAGCTTCGGTAAGAGGGGTTTTCATTGGTTGATAGGAGAAGTGAAAGACGTCGGATCAACGCGTCGATCAGGCGACGGATGCTGCGGCCTTATCGAAGTAGGTGCCGATCTCGCTACTCAACGAGGCGCAGTCGCCAGTGGAAATACCTGTTTTGTCGTTAACGATGGAAAGGGCTGCCTCCTTCATCAGGTTGACGCCTGCTGCAACCGAGGCACCAGGAGTACCAAGGGCCAGATAGGTCTCACGCAGGCCATTCAGGCAGCGGTCTTCCATCACGGAAGCGTCGCCGGTGAAAGCGGAGTAGGTGACGTAACGCAGGATGATCTCCATGTCACGCAGGCAAGCTGCCATGCGACGGGAGGTGTAAGCGTTACCGCCTGGTGAAATCAAAGAGGGCTGCTGAGCAAACAGCTGGCGTGCAGCCGAAGCAACAATGCTGGAAGCGTTGCTGGAAATGCGGTTGACGGCATCCAGACGCTTGTTGCTGTCGGAAACCATGGAAGCGAGGGCGTCGATCTCGCTGGTGCTGATGAATTGTCCCCGGGCATCGGCCTGGGCGACAACCTTGGTGAAGGCGTCGAACATGGTTGTTGTTCCTGTGAACTACGTCTGGAAGGGGAATCTCAGACATGAAAGGGATAGCTGAAGGCTATTGCCTCCATCCCGTCGCCTGCGATTCTGACCAACAGCTCGGGAGCCTCCCGAAAGCTGTTCATAATGCTTAACTCCCTTGCTACAACAAGGAAGTGGTGAGGCTTTTCTCAAAGATCGAAAAGAACCTCGTGGATGTATGCCTCTGTCCACTCACTGCCGTGAAAGCGGGTCAACATTCCTCGGGCCGGGTCTTTCTCGGCGCGATAGTCGGTGTAACGACGTTGACCAGCGAAGAGAACCTCAGAGCGCTGGTCAGAGACAGGTTCAGCCGTGGCCGCAAGCCGCAGATAAAGAGACAAGTACTCATTGAAGGCAGGTCGCACCACGGTTTCGATCAAGTGCTCCCCTTCTTCCCCGAGAGGAAGACGGGTCCAGAGAAAGCCAGGAGAAAAGAAGGGCTGGGCTTCTTCGGGAATCGGCCCACCGTCGGGTAATTTTTCCCGCCACCGCTCAAAAATAGGCATCAACTGATCCCAAACCGGTCGCGTGTGTTGTTCATCGCTTTTATCGGCGGGCTGAAGGTCGAGTGCAAGAAGATGACCGCCAGGCAGGGTGACGAGATCACCTCCAAAAAAGGGCAAGTCGTACTTGGAGGATGGATTGATGACAAAATTAAGTACTGATGCTGCGTCCCCCCCGTTGACACAAGCGGCACGAACTTGCCGAAATTTTTCAGTGCGGCAAGCCCATGTGGCTGTGGTCACGGTGACTGGCTTCGCCCGTGAGCCAATTTGTCCCTGCTTGAATAAAAAATCTTGTTCAATTGGGTAGGGCTGCGGCTCAAATGTCTGGAGTGCCGCAACCGCATCATCAAGAAATGGCTGCCATGCCCAGCCCGTTATTGCGAGCGGATCAGAGCTGTTAGCGCGCTGGAGCGTCATGGTTTAGCAGATTCAGGGAAAAGAAATTCGTGCAGGAAACGATCAGACCAATCACTGCCAAAATGACTGCTGAAAAGGCCGTGCGCAGGATCTCTCTCGGCGCTGTAGACATCGTAGTTTTTTTGAAGCTGCTCTACTTTTTCGGGATTGATGAACGATGAGTTTTTAACTGCTTCGTCGTGCAAGTTCCAATAAGCTTTTAGGAAAGCACTAAAGGCAGGAGGTAGTGATGTTGTGGCCTGTTCCGAGCCGCCACGGCAGAAAAGCAACCAGGAGGAGAAATACTGATTTGGGTCGAAAGACCGCATTGTCTCTTCTCCGTTGAGATCCGGGAATTGAGCATTGAGAGACTTCAGACCATCGAAGTACCGTTCTAAGTAATCCTTGTCTTGAACGAGGGGCTGGAAATCTAGAACTGCCACTAACTTCTGCTTGGCTCCGAACCAGAGAAGATCAACTCCCATTAGAGGATGGTCGTAGGCGTAATCCGGATAGGCAACTGAATTCAGCACCTGGAGGCTGTCGCCAGCATCCAATCTTGTAACGCGCCAACGACGAAATCCAGGAACGTCCCAAAGCCAGCTTTGGATCGTGCTGGAGCGCTTGGATGATTGATTGTGCTCCAGGCCAGGGGGAACCTCAATTGGCACTGCGCCCCGGGCTTTGATCCCTGAATGCAATTCATCAAGAAATGGATCAAACATGATGTTCAGCCTTTGCTTGTAGAGGTCGCCATGGCCAGTTTCTGTGAACGCTCGGAAATGCCGGCGATTTCAGCATCGGTAGGGCATCGAAACTCAGTGCAATATGTGGTCATTGCAACGCCGTCTAAACACTGAACAGAACTTACTCTCATTCTGATCTGATCTGTCACAAACCAACACCGTTCAATACCAACATTGGTGTCGTATCGCGTCGTGATTGTTACCACTCCGTCGTCAGCAAAGGTGTATGTGCTCAGTACGGATTGTTTCTCGACATAGCCTACATCTCTCAGAAGAAAACCCTTGCGGGAATCATCGTGGGAGGGGACGTCGATCACGACTGCCGCATAGTCATCGTTGCGGACGCCCTTCTTGATGTTGCTTTCCCACCAAAACCGAGCTCCACCAGAACTGTCTTCGGTCTTAATGTTCAAAGAATCACAGATTTTGGATACGACTGGGTCATCTGAGTTGAAAGGTTCAATGATTAGATTCGAGTCTGCCGCTTCATCATCTTGGTGGTCGAGGTGATGAACAGCACGCCTGTTCAACCAAGTTCCGCGGCTGGCTTGAAAAAAATCCGCCATCGTCATCGGCGGGGATAGTGTTTGGACCATTGGCTTGAACCTGTGGAATAGATTAATTCAAGTCGACGAACGAATTATTGCCTAAGCGGATCAAGATTGTGCCTGCTGCGCATTCTTCTGGGCGACGAGTTGTGACATGACTTCGTCGAGCCGTTGTAGCTCTGGATGCGCCGCTACCGTGGCGTCGATTTTTTTCTGTGAAAGGCGCAGTTTTTTGCCTAGACCAATTACATCTTGAAAAAGTCTTTCTCGGTAGGCAGCTAATTCCTCAATAGACTCTTGCAATTCTTTGATGCTGGGTAAATCGGACGCTGCGTTGTCCATGCATTTCACATGTTGACCCTGGCGATACTAATCCTCCAACTCGCCTGCTTAAGGCTTTTGTGAACCTTCGCTCAGCATTGCTCAAACAAAGGAAAGAGTGCTGTTGAAGGTGCCCTGTTCAGCTGGAGGAACTCCTTGCTATTGCCGCAAGGTGACAAACTTTTGCGTAAAGGGGTCTGTTTGCAAAGCCAGCTGACAACTGAGTTTAGCCTTGGTCAGCGCTTCCACCACCCTTGGGCTACCAGGTCTTTAAGGCCTGCTCACCCATCGGTCCCCGAAGCACTGCATCCCCCAAACTGTCTGGCCCCCAATGCTCGACGCATTCTCCCGCACAGTCGTCAGCGCTGACGCCAAAACTGCACCTGTTGGTGGTAGCGACCTCGCTAGCCTCCGCTCTTATGTGCAAGATGGCAACAAGCGTCTGGACGCTGTCAACGCCATTACCTCCAACGCTTATTGCATCGTCTCCGATGCGGTAACCGGAATGATCTGCGAAAACACAGGTCTCATCCAGGCCGGCGGCAACTGCTACCCCACGCGTCGCATGGCTGCTTGCCTTCGCGATGGTGAGATCGTGCTTCGCTACATCAGCTATGCCTTGCTGGCTGGTGACGCTTCCGTGCTGGATGACCGTTGCCTTAACGGCCTCAAGGAAACCTACATCGCTTTAGGTGTTCCTACTCAGTCTGCCGCCCGCGCAGTTGCGATCATGAAATCCGCTGCTACGGCTCTGATTGGTCAGACCAATACCCCTGCAAGCGGTGGTGCTAAGTACCGCAAGATGGAAACCACTCAGGGCGACTGCTCTGCACTGGTGTCTGAAGCAGGTTCCTACTTCGATCGTGTGATTGGCGCTATCAGCTGATCTGCGGACGAACAAGTCTTCTCTTTTTACCTTCTCAGCACCTTTTACCTAAGGATCTCAAATGAAATCCGTCGTCACCACTGTTGTGACCGCTGCTGATGCAGCCGGTCGCTTCCCTTCTCAGAACGACCTTGAGGCTGTTCAGGGCAATATTCAGCGAGCTGCTGCTCGTCTGGAGGCTGCTGAAAAGCTGGCCGCCGGTCTGGACAACGTCACCCGCGAAGCTGGTGATGCTTGCTTCAACAAGTACGCCTATCTGCGGCAACCCGGTGAAGCCGGTGATAGCCAGGTGAAGGTCGACAAGTGCTACCGCGATCTCGGCCACTACCTGCGCTTGATCAACTACTGCCTCATCGTTGGTGGTACCGGCCCTCTCGATGAGTGGGGCATTGCTGGAGCACGTGAGGTGTATCGCACCTTGGGTCTTCCCACCAATGCATACATTGAAGCTCTCACCTACACCCGCAACCGCGGTTGTGCACCTCGTGATATGAGCCCCCAGGCTCTGAACGAGTTCAAGAGCTACCTTGATTACGCGATCAACGCTCTTTCTTGATCCGCTCAAGGTTCTAGCTGGAGGGGGGGGGGCACTTTGCTCCCCCCTTTTTTGTGTCCGTCAGATGGAAGACCTTGAATCACCCATCACAGACAAGCTTCAATTCCATTAGATTTCTCAAAGAAACTGTTTTTTGATGACAACGTTTGTTCTATCTCATAACTTACAAGTTCAATCAGAGCACGTGCGTGCATTGAATTTTGAGGAGCTTGCACAAGCACTTAAATCTCTTTCAGAAAATATTTCATCAACTACAGTTCTCGATCATCCTCATTGGAAACTCTCAATATCATCTGATTTGTCGCCGCAAGAACTGGCTGCTGATCTAGTTCAGACATGGTCTCAATACCGTCGACAACTTGGGCATGAGATGAACCACGTTGTCTTGGCACTCGGTGGAAGGAAGGATTCCCCAGCTTCTCCTGGAGCTCCACTCCAGGAGGGATATTGGGGTGTTGACTTAGTTGAAACAACCGATGAAGTTGCTTTTCTTCAGGCGATCAATTGGGATGTTCTTAAATCTGGGCGTCCAGAAGATTCCATTTTTCAGGTTTCCTCAGCATCCCTATAAGCAGTCCTTAAGACTGCTTTCGGCGATTTTTGCGACGACCAGAGCTTTTTTTAGTCTCTTTACTTTCTTCTATCTTGTCTGAGGTTTTCTTGCTAGAAGAAGACTCAGACGTCGATTTCAATTTCTCAACTAGTTGTCGTACCTTGGAAGTCGATTCTTTCGTTTTAGGTGTTGCTGTCAATGGACGATGCTCGGCTTTGCTCCACCCGACACATGTGATCGATGTTTTGCAACTTCTAAAAGCTTGCATCCATTGCGCCATGAATCGGGTGTCCACACCAACTGTGTGTGGCGTTGAGGGCCTACAGCCGTCCATCACTCCTGTCGAAACCTGAATCAATCGTCCTGGAAACGGTCCCATAATTTTTATAGTGGATAAAAAGAATTTTGCCCCTTGTATCGTCTGTTGGCAAGCTTGCTAATACTTTCTTATCTTGACGTGAAGCATTCAATCATCTACAGCATGTAGAATCATTGAGAAGTTGGTCATTTCTGATGCCCGGTGTTTTTGATAATATTCATGCTGGCCTTGATCAAAGTGAGGCCGTTAATATCCTGTCTAAAAAAGTTGATGATTTAGAGAGTGAAAGTGATTATTATATGGCCGTTTCCCACCTGATCAATTTTCCTGACCCAATAACAAGCCAAGCATTATTAATTTTTCTCGATAGGCCGTCTACAGTTACACCTATAGGTCTTGCACAACGAAAAGCTGTAGAAGTTCTTGCGCGATTAGGGGTGACAGAGGCCAAACCTAAAATTGCGAGTTTTTTAGATAGCTCTGATATTTATATGGTTGAGAATGCTGCTTGGGCTTTGGCTCGTCTGAATTGTCAAGACCCTGAAGTGCATCAACGCATGATTCATTTGGTGGATGACACTTGTCAAAATCAAAGAGTCTTAATTCAAAGTTTATCGAAGCTTTCTGTTAAATCAGCAATTTCAACGATTTCGGCTCTTACAGCTCATGAAAAGCCTTCGGTGCGCGGTGCTGCTATCGCCGCCATGATTCAGCTATCTGGAGATCATTCACATCTGGCTGATCTTTCAGATCATTTGTACAGTTCCAATCAAATGGATCGACAGTCGGCTGTACAAGATGTGATCGACGCGAATGCTGTTGAGCTTTTATCTGATTTAGTCCAGGCACCAATTTCCCCTGCATTTCGGATGCGAGCTGTTCGAGCTTTATTTGATAACCCTGTAAAAAAACTCTCAAACGATCACGCAATAACAGCAGTTGATCAACTTTTTTTTGATGATCCTCGGTCGATAACTGTCCTTCATCATTACGCTGAATCTATGCCTACACAGCTTTTGGTAGAGGGCTTGTTTCACCCAGATTTCAGTCGTTGTTATCTTGCGATGCAGGCGCTCTTCAACTGCGATGCTGAAGAGACTTGGATTGCTGTTGACAATTGCTGGCGAGAAAAAGCCCATAATGACTACGGTGCGCACTATTTTTTGATGCGTTTGTTTGGACTGAAGGCAGGTTGGAGTGATGAAGCCCTTGTTCGAATATATAAAATCCTCTCGGATGCGATTATCGATAAGCGCCCACAATTTAGAAAATCACCACCAGCGGCTTTGTTATCATTCGCCAAATTGTTTCCTGGCCAATACGATTGTATTCTGGACAATTGTTTTTCTCTAGAAAATAAGCCTGGTTGGGATATGTGTTATGCAGGCCTCCTCTTAATCCAAGCTGATCAGACAGATCGTCTGCAAATTCGACATCAACGTCAGCTACAACAGCTTGTCGAATCGGATGTCGACAGTTTGCTGCGTCTGAAAGCACAGGCAGTTATTGGTTAGTTGAGAACCAAATTCCAATTTCTTATGACCCGAGACATCCAATGCTAATATGGAAAATTCAATGATTAGTCTATTAAGTGAGCGACGATTCGATTATTCCTTCAATTGATGCATTATTTGAGGATCTAATGCATCCCAATCCTAGGATTCAGGAAGAAGCCTGTTTGATTCTCTCTGAGCACTATCAGAAAGAGGCGATGCCAAAATTATTAGAACTTTTCTGTCATTATGATCCCAAAGTATATAGAGCGGCTGTTAAAGGAATTGGTTTCTTTGGGAGTTCTGCATTCGATCCTTTGATCGAACTTTATGCAACAACTGAGAATCAAACTGCAAGGCGTTGTTGTCCGAAGGCATTCGTACAATTGTTCAAGAATTTTCCTGATCAGCCTTTTCCTGATTCAGTGATGGAGATGCTGGAACAAGGGATTGATGATACAGATATGGTGGTCGTACAAGGTGCTTTGATGTGTCTCGGTCAGATTGGTAAGCAACAATTTAAGTCTGAAGAGGCAATAAGACTTCTGGCAAGGTCTCTCAGCAGTGAAAATGTGGCTTTGATCTTTAGTGCATCTCAGGCTCTTGCCGATATCCCGAATCCTATGGCTGAAGATGCTTTGCATAAACTTCAAGAAAACAATGATGATCCATTGATTCAGGAAGCAGCTCAGTCTGCATTGGCACGACTTCAGAACCTATTAAATTCTAGAAGTTAATATCTTTTCCTTTATCCAGTTACTGTTTTTACTCCTTCATAATAGCCTCCAGCACGAAAATCGAAACGTTCTACTTTATCCTCTTTGGCACATGTTGTCTGTGAATAATGTAGGAGTGTGCTAAATCCTTCGGGTACCATTTTTGGGCATAACCTGCCTACATCATTGGCAAATGGGCAGAAATACACACCTGCCCATCGATTCAGGAAACGACCCTTTATTTCATCCGAAAAGATAAATCCATGTTGATCTGCGAGCTTGAGGATTTCCTCGGGCTCAGCTTCCTGGAAAAGAGCTCTGAATGGCAAATCTTCTTCTAGAACTTCAAGAAAGCGTATGAATTCAGCACGCGACATAGAGAATCTAGTTGCTTATCCATATTTTACCAGCATGTATCCGCTTCTTATCAGAGTTGTTTTGCTTATGGAGGGTCCAGTGGGCTTTTCATTCTCCTTGGATGTAAGGGCCCCGTCCGCGTTGTCAGGCTTCTGTGCAAAAAGCAAAGTATTTAATCAAGCTTGATTTTGAGATTGGCTTGTTGCTGCTTGGTTCCTATGCAATGGATGAAATTCTCATCGTGCTCTGATCACTTGCTTCACTTTATTCTTCTTAAGCTAGATATCCATTAATTATCAATTTTGCAGGTGCATGGGTCAATTCTTACCAATTCATCGTTATAGGTAAATTCCGCTGTTAGAAATAAATATACGCGTTTCGCATGGTGCCTAACTCGCAGAGATTTGATACTTTATTTTCGTGGATGGATGAACAGCAGGCCATTAGATTGCTTTCACAAAATATTCGTACTCTCGATAATCCTGGCATTAAGTATATTGCAGCGACAAGGCTGGGAGCTTGTTCTTCGCGAGACTCTCTTGACGCGTTAGTTTTAGCTGCCACTGGGGACAGAGAAAATATTTTTGACTCTATTACACGCCGCAAATCTATTGAAGCACTAGGACGTCGACGTGATCTCAGTACATTGCCTACCATTTATGATGCTATGTCTAGTAGCGATGAGCAGACGATTGTTAATGCGGTTGATACGTTGATTAATTTTGGCGTTCCACTTGATTCTCAGTTTAAATCATCTCTTTTAAAGATCATTCAAGATGGCTCAGATGTACTTAAGCGTGTTGCAATTCAGTGCTTTAGTCGTTTGGAGATGCATGACAGTAATGGGATAATCTCTAAGCAACAGAGCAATCCAAATATATTAGTTAATGGCGCATCTATCGCTTATTCAATAAGAGTTGAAGGTGATAAGAGCAAGTTGCAGACTCTTACAGATCACCTCGAAAATACCAATGTTATTTATCGGAGATCGTCGGTTATTGATATTGGTGATGCTGGTGAGCCGTCTCTTTTGTCGAATATTGCAAAAGTAGCCGTTTCAATGCCCTTAAGAGCTAAAAGTGCGTTCAAGATAACTCCGAAGATTAAAACTGAATCCCAAAGAAGCCTGATCAATCAAATGTTGCAGGATGATTCTCGTCATCTCTGTTTCACGCAAAGTGTTGATGTACCTGTTGATTTAAAAGAAGTCTGCGACTTACTAAGGCATAGAGACGAAGAACGGCAGTATTCGGGTGCAAAAACCTTGTTTACTTGGCCGGTTGCTGGTCTAACGGAGGCAATCAACTCTATTTGGGAGAATCATGGCTCCGACTATGGCGTTCACTATCAAGTCAACTGTTTGATCTCTCAACTTGGATTAACAGAATTATCTTTCATTACCAAGGAATCATTATCAGAGCCAGCTCCACAGTATGCAAAATCAAAAATTGCAGCCACTTGGGGATGCTTAAACTTAGGTTTATCCGAATGTCGCAGTGAGATTGAAAATCTATTTATGATGTCTAGTTGGGAACCTCTTCGATGGACATGTGCAGAGGTTTTACGCAAGTTGTAGAGGGTTGATCTTTTATTGTTTTGATTAGTTGTTTAGAAAGGTAACTTGTACCGCCTCGATTTTTCTATGGTTTGACTTGGAAGTTCGCCAAAGGCAGTGTAGTAACGTCGCGCATATCTTCCTTGATGTTTAAACCCATATTTAATCGCAATATCACGAATTGAGTATAGTTTTAATTTCTGACGAGCTTCCTTGTTGAGCATCATTCTTCTCGATTCTTCTAGCCTAATATGTGTCATCAGCTCAATGATTCCCATGCCAAAGAATTCCTGACAGACGCGATATAATGATGCCTGGCTTGTGTTGATATGTTTGCAGACTTCAAGCAACGATAGAGGAGATTCCATAGACTTTTGGCTGTGGGCAAGGTTGATGATTTCTCTTAATTGACCGATGTTCTTTTGTCCGTGACTATTTTGTTCACTCATTGGTTCTTCGAGGCATGCTATTACTAGGTCAAAGTATTTTTCTGGCGTCTGAATTCCTGACGATACCTCTTTTCTTGCTAATCTTTTGAGTTGGCCTAGGGCATTATTATTGGAATAAACTCCCTGATCACTCGTGAGTCTTTCGAGTCCATCGTATGCTTTGCAGTTTTTAAGCAATTCAAGGAGTAGTTTTTTATCAATCATGCAACCAGTACTAGAGCATTCACTGGAATATTTTCCCCATGCATTCCCTGGTACTGAGTTAATGGTTCCAAACCCAGCTAGGCTATTTTGGGCCATTTTAAATCCATCACAATATCCAAAGGCATCTTGAATGTCTATTTTTGGAGTAATCCAATTGAAGTCGATGGTAACACCATTGCCCCATCCCTCGTACAGCAAGGTTTTGTTGGCAGATATTTCTGCAAGTGATACTTTATTGGCAGTTGCGGCTTGCATCGTATAGATACCATTGCCACCATCTAGCTGCGTTATTTTTGTAAGTTGACCCAGTTTTGCAAGCTCTTCAGAAATCTCTAGTGGATCTCGAAATTCAAAAGTTGTTTTCATGTTTTATTCTCCCTTCCAAGCACTGAATGAATATATATTCCTGTTTGATCGATCTATTGTTTGACTGGGAGTTTCTCCATAATACGAAGAGTAGGATTGCTCAAACTTTTTCCAGTTTTTGAAACCATAGTAAAGTGCTGTTCTTTTCTTTGTAAATTCTTTGAGTCCGGTTGAGGAATGGGGAGTTAAAAATGCCTTGCGCGTCTGCTCCAAACGTATTCTTCTGACAAGCTCAATTACATCCATGTTGAAAATTCTTCGACATGTAGTATTTAGAGAGTCTCTGTTTGAATTGAGGTATTCAGTAATTTCTTCGAGTGTGATTGGCGGCATTCCTGCACGATCTTCGTGAATTAGTTTGACCATATCTTCTATGAGGTCTGTTGACTCACACCGATGTGCATCAAATGTTGATTCATTATCTTCGTTGTCAAGAAATATGATTGCTAGATCGTAAAAGGAATTTGGTTTCTTTGATGGCTGGCCATTGAAATGATCATGGAATAATTTTTTGAGTTGAGTGCTGGCATGATCATCCGAGTCAATTCCAATGCATTCTTCGAGCCTTGCATAGGCATTAAAGGCATTCAATTTATTTATTCTTTCTTGTAATTTATTCCATTTTAAACTCATGCAGCAAAGCTCTTCATTTGCTCCCACAATGTCCCAGATATTTCCTCCTGTTTTGTTGATCCGATTGAATCCGGCAATACTATTTCTCGTCATCTGGTGGCCGCTTATCGTTGTAAGTACCTCCTTATTTTTTGTCGCTAAACTATCTAGCCAGCAGAACGATACTGATTTTGTATTGGCTTCTTCCTCGTAGAGAAGTGTTTGGTTGGATTTGAAAATTTCAAGATGGACATCTTGAATTGGTGAGCAAGTGGTCTGCGTTTCTAGAATTCCGGTGCTTAACTGAGTTACATTGCAGCCGAAGCTGGAGGTTGAATGATATTCCTCAAAATGTGCCTTGCAAAACTCTTCCATTTCGAGCGTATCGCAAAAAACATAATTTCGCGATCGTTTTCTTCGCAAGACCTTTCAGCTTATTTTTTCTACTCTATGGTTTTTGGGGCTCATGTGTACGAAGCTTGATGTTTTTCTTGAAGATTAAATTTTCACTTTCTGCTATCCGATTCTTATCAGATTCGCTTGAATTCCTTCTGTTTATGTTAGGCGGAGTAGAGGTTGAGCTGCTTAGGGCATCTTTTTAATGCTTTAGCCCTCTTATTCGTACTTGCTCCTGTGTTCTTATGAATCTCTACTTAGTATGTTGATTGCAACATTGAATACTGCTTGTACTGACTCATCTGTTTCTGCTGACTTTGCTGTTTCTATGCTTTCGACTGATTTATATGCTTCTAATTTCATCAGTGCCATCGCAGTGTTCTTGCGTACCTGATTGTCTTCGTCGATCAACTTTTTGCACAGTATATGTTCAACATCTTCTGCATCGCATGATTTTCCAATCAGTGTAACTGCTTCTGCTCTCACCTCCGGTGAGATGTCATCTAGTGCTTTGAATACTCTGATTTGCGCCCGAGGATCATCACTCTTTTGTATTTGATCTCCTAAAGCTGAAATTGCAGCAACTCGAACTTCAGCCACGTCTGAATCTGCAGCCTCTAGCAATGCCTCGGGTGCTTTGGCACCGATGAAACTTAGCGCCAGGTTGATCAAGCCAACCTGAAATGGTGTGCAGTCTGGATTTTTCAGGATTCCTAGTAAGGAATCCATGGCGTCGGGGCCAATGGTTGCCATTGCTCCAGCAGAAGATCCGAGTACAACTGGATCACTATCTTCTAAAAAGGCTTCAAGCAGATAAGGTAACGCTTCCTTGTTGCCAATTAAATTGAGCGTTTTTGCTGATGCTCTCCTGACGATGACATTCTGGTGACTTCGAAGTGCTTTACAGAGAATGGGTAGAGCTTTGTCTCCTACTGCGCCAAGACTTTTTGCAAAGGTGAGTCGCAGAGCTCCTCTCGCATCTCCGAGACCGGCGACCATTCGCTCGAGTGACTCTGCATCTGATTGAGGGATTTCACCTTCACCTAACTGTGTGCTGAGCTCATCAGCAAGCTGCTGTGCCTCTTCTTCCGTGAGTTGGCTTTCGCTGATTGATGAGATATCGGTGAAATCCTGGAGCACGGTGGATGTCCAACTTCGTTGAGTCGCAATCTAAGCGACTCTGCTCAGGCACCTACCGGCTTGTGGGGCTTTGCAGTGTCGCCGCGTGGACACAAAAATGCCCCCTTCCTGGAAAGGGGGCAGACGTGATGGCATTTCGGTGCCTAATTCATCTTCATCAATATGGCAATGGCTTAACGCCGAAGGGACGGAAGGGAGCAGCGCCGGTTCTCCTGGGAGGCTGATGTCCGCCGTACTTTTGTTGGGGCAGCGTTGCTGCGCCCTTAAAGATCGGCTTCATCATGCTGATCGCTGCCGTAGCCAGTTGCGTCGTGGTGCGACTCCGACGTCCTTGTGCGTTGTCACTAACGGCAACCTTTGTGCCGGCAAGCTCGCGCATCATGTTGAAGGAGCTGGTCATCATTCCTGCGTAGGAATCGCCTGCTCGCATGTAAGGAACGATCTCAGATCCAAACACCTCGGCATATTCTGCGCAATCTGTGAGGCTGTCGATCAGAGCATCAAATCCCTCTTCTGCTTGAAGTTTGATGCTGTTTTGAACTTCCTCTTGAGTGAGGGGTGCCCGTCCTAGCAGGTGTTTGAAGTTCAGTTCAATCCCACGTTGGGGGGCGACACTATGGAAATAATTTTCCTTGTAGAAAGGAGATTTTGCCAGGCCGTTAACAAAGTCCCGGACTGTAATTTCTCCGTTCATCAAGCGCACCTCAAGGGAGGTGCAACGCTCGTTTTCAGTGGGAGGCAGGTTTCCGTATACCTGCCTGTAGGCGGCAATGATCGTGCGCTCGAGTGCTTCACTGCTGCCTGGGTGATACTCGTCGAAAGTCACCGCAAAGGGACATTCGCTATGAAGCCGAGGACCAATGCCGAGGCCCATCTGGGAACAGGTGTTGCGCTTGAACTCAGCGATGGCACCAGCAACAGTCCGATGAACTGTGTTTTTTCCAGCCTTGCTGGGCATGGAGTAAGACGCTGGTTTGGTGCGGCTTGCTGCAGCCATACCTGCTGGACTAGTTTGTGTGCTTAGCATGGGGGAAAATAGTGAATAGATTAATAACAGTGACCTTTTCCAACGTGCTTAGAAGCTCACGAATTTGTCGTTACTTGCAAGCGAGCTGGAAACTTAAATTCAGTGATGTTTCATCTAGGATTAAATGAAGACCTTTCACTTGAGGTCACCTTGAGTAATCATTGCGTTGATGAATGTTCTCACTACTGCCTGATTGGCTATTAGCATCTTGGCTTTTGTGGCCTTTTGGTGTTACTGACTGAGTATTTCTGACTTGTCAATGTCAGATTTTTGATCTTGAAAATAAAAAGGGGTGGGCTTTTGGCCCACCCCCTCAGTCAGATCAAAAAATCACTCAGCTTGAACTGATGATCAGCCCAGGGAGTTGATCACGTAGTCGAGCAGCTGGTTGTAAGCGGTCAGAGCCTGAGCGCTCATGTCGCGAGGGGCGCAACCACGGGAACGGATGTGGGAGAAACCAGCCACGTAGGTACCAGCATCGATGCTGAGAGCCTTGTAGACCTCTTTCTGACCATTGATGGCCAGCTCATCCAGAGGGCCGGTGCCGCCGGTGACCAGGCAGTAGTTGATCAGACGCAGGTAGTGAACGAAGTCACGCTTGCACTTCTCTTTGCCTTCGGTGGCGCACTTACGGGGCTGACGGCCGGTGGCACCGTTGGGGTACTGGCTGTAGACAGCGTCGACAGCTTCCTGAGCGACCTGGTCGTAGTTGCTGGCGAGTTTCTCAGCAGCTTCCAGACGAGCAGAAGCACGCTGGATGGAGCCCTGGACGGACTCCATGTCGGAGGCGGTGGGGAAGCGGGAAGCGCTGTCGGCTGCGCCGACGACGGTGGTGATGACGGACTTCATGATTAAGAAGAAGGTTGTTCAGGTGTGCAGAAAATCAATCTCTGGCTCAGCTGATGGCGCTGATCACCATGTCGAAGTAGCTAGCAGCTTCACCAGACAGGCTGGCGCAATCACCAGAAGTCAGAGCCATCTTCTTGGGCTGGCTGTTGGTGTTGGTGATCAGAGCACTGGCGGCTGCCTTCATGATGGCAACAGCGCGAGCGGCGGATCCGGTAGGAACGCCCAGAGCTGCATAGGTCTCGCGGAGACCGTTCAGGCAGCGGTCCTGCAGCACAGAAGCGTCACCGGCGAGCAGTGCGTAGGAGACGTAGCGCAGAACGATCTCGCCGTCGCGCAGGCAAGCAGCCATTTTGCGGTTGGTGTAAACACCACCGTTAGGGGCTGTCAGGCCGGTGTTCTCGCAGCAGATGCCGGCGACGGCGTCTGACACGATGCAGCTGGCGTTGGAAGTGATGGCGTTCACAGCGTCAAGGCGCTTGTTGCCATCAGCAATGAAGGACTTCAGAGAGGCAAGTTCGCCGCCACCAATGAAGGAGCCGCTGGAATCGGCCGAGACAGCAGCCCGGGAGAATGCGTCGAGCATGGGGTTGTGGAATACGTTGTTTGGGGAGATGCATTCCGCATCACGAATGAACATACCCCTGCTTTCCAGACCGACTTCCTGAACACCGTCGTCAGGACACACAAGTTGACAAAGGAAAAATTAGTGAAGTTTTTCCGCCAACCATCCTTTGGCTTATTCATCTCTTTGTGCCCCGCTTTATGACATCTGTTTAAGGACTTGTTGGCAGCTCCATTTCAGTGGTAGCCAGAAGGCATTGGCCGAAAGCTCCTCCAGCAGAGGCTTCTGGTCCACAAGGCCCAAGCGGAGGCATCCCCAGGCCGCCGCAATTCGGGATTTTGTGTATTGAGGAATCGTTTCAGCCAAGGCAAGCCTGATGAGTTCGCTTCGCTCTCCCAAACCCTGAAGGCTTACAACGGCTGTTAGGTAATAGTGCGTTACATAATCGCTCCATAGTTTTTCTTTGATGTCGTCAATCAAGACCAGTCTTTCTGGCATGGCCATGGCCATCAAGCTTGAGGCGCCTCCGTACTGACGTGCTTCATCGCGATGCTGGAGGTTGTTTTCGATCTCCGTCGGTTCGACGGCGCAAATCCACTCCTGCCTAAGTTTCAGTTGTTGGGGGTTGTCTTGTAGGAGTTGTGTGATCAACTCGGTATACCTATCGGGAATTTGACATTTCTTGTCTGGGTCGACCAACTGAAATGCACTCCTAGCGCGCAACGACATCGAGACAGGTGCGGTTACAAGAGCCTCTAGTCTTGATACATCGCCAGCATCACCGAGATCGATAACGGCAGAACGCCTTCTCCCTGCGATTGGATCGACTAATTGAGGAATGAGTACATCCAGCCCTTTGGATTGCAGGGTGACTTTTGATAAGTATGCTCTTGCTGCACCAGCCACCAGTGGATTGCAGTCTTCAGCAAGTGGTCTGATGTTGTCGACGACTCCGGAGACTCCCAATCGACAGAAGGACTGAATGACAGCTCTTTTCTGAATATCTTCTCCTTCGAGTGCACCCAGTAATTGTTCTTGATCTGTTTCAGTTAGTGGGGCTCCTATTTTTGTAATCGCCTCTACCGAATTGATGACTGCTGCTTCGTCACTACAGGTCAATGCGCGAAAAAGAGAGGGCAGAGCTTTTGTGCTTTTTCTTCTGCCAAGGGCGTCGATTGCCTTGCGTCGGGTGATGCGATTATAGAGATGTTCCGGATCTAACTCTGAAGCTTTAATCAGCACTTCGAGGGATTCTTCAGTGTTGCTCGCGCCGAGTCTTGTCGCGGCCATGTATTTATCAACCGGCCTCTCAAGTGTGTCTGGATCAGCCAAGATGACAGCCATAGCTTGCTCCTCTGTCAAGCCTTCAACCAAGTTGTCGAATCTTTCGGCCATGTCTTAGGGGTCGTTAAAGAAAAACCTGGATTTCGTTGCCAGCTGCTAGTGGAGCTCCAAATTGAGCTTGATCATGTCTGAGCCTGCAGCGGCTTAGGAGTTCCATTGTCCTTTTGACCATAGCATCGATATATCCGGCTTAGAGGTAATTGATTCATGATTAATGTATATCGCCGTTCTTCTGGTTTCAGCTTTAACGCATCCTTCCCTTCTGTTATTGTAGTGAAGAGAAGTTTGACACTATGCCTGTTTCGCCTGAGCTTGAGCAAGCACTTCCAAGGTTCGTGCAAGCTGTTCAGAGTTCTATAGAGGTTCAAAATCAACTTAACTTGGTTGTTGAGTTGGCTCAATTGACAGACATTGTTAAACAGGTTGAACCAACACTCACTGGGGCAGCACTGATTCCTTACGAGCAGGCAACGAGTCCCCCTAAAATTACTATTGATTCTGGTGTGTTGGAGAAAAATATTCCTTGGCGTTTGTTGCGATGCCCTGGAGGTCCTTTGGTTCTGCAGATGATTTGTGAAAAGGTCAATTTTGCGCTTTGGATTGAAAGCTGTTAACGATGTCGAATTCTGTTATTGAGCAGTTTATTAACCTGGTTGTGTACGACCATGCCATGGCCACTGGATTGAAGGCCTGCGAGACTGATCAAGATATTGTTGACTATGCAGCCTCCCGTGATTATGTGTTTTCAATTTCAGCTTGGCTTCAGTATGTCGAATCAGATGCAGTTGTCTTGTCTGAATCTGAAGTCTTAGCCATTCAAACCATTACGAACGATCATTGGTCATGGGCTTTCCGTAGGGTTGCTCCTTGGAGAGCCATGTTGATGGATGGTGCCTAGTTGTACTGTCTGTTTGCAGTCGTTCCGTCTAGACTCATTCCTATGATTTCAGAGGCTCTAGATGACCAATTCTGCCCTTAGCGCAAATCAAGACAGTACTTTAGAAGCTTTTATTTCTTTAGTTCGCCAAAATCCTGACCTAAAAGCTCAAATTAAAGCCGCTCTTAATCAAGATCAAGTTATAGATATCGCTGCCGCTAATGGTTTTGAAATCGATTCTTCTGCAATTTTGAGAAAGTGGAGCAAACATACTGACTTTACTCAGGATACGTGGATGGGATGGTTCGAAGAGTAAGAATTCCCTCAAGAATTAATTTCTGAATATCTTGTTGATTTGCTACCTTTTTTGGCCCAATATGTGACAAGTTCTTCTCCTCCTGGCCTAGGTACACTTGCGGTAGCTTGTAGTATTTTGAATGATCGCCTTGGTCCCATTGGCCAATTCCCGATAGCTTTAACTCTTCTAATTCTTCCGCCAATTGCTTGTATGCAACTATCAAATTTTTCTAGCTGTGTTTGATCAACAGTTTCGAAGATAAAGTCCGTTCCAACGCATATTAGATGCTGAGAACGTATCCATGCTTTCATTTGTTTTTGTGTATCCTGCATCTCAGGCTTTGCTATTTAGCCACTCATCAGTGATTTCTTCGGAGAAACTTTTAATTCTCTTGAATTTTAGAAGGCCATGCTCGGATCCCCAGATCTGTTCATCTGTCTTGGGGTCAAATCCTCGATCACGGCTGATCCAATTTTCTTGATCTACTTCAACTTCGCTAACAAGATAAGTTAGTTTTCCGTCTCGTGGAACTAGGCAGTTTTTTCCCGGTTCAACTTTTCCGATGTAATGACCTGCTTTTTCTTGTTGGAAATGCATTGCACATCCACACCGTTTTTTTAAGGTTGCAGTGTTGATGTCTTTCATGAGTTCGGCATCACGACCTGCTCCAGCCAATCTTCTCGGGTTAGCGAATCCGTAGTTCTCTACTATGAATGATTCTTTGCTTGCAGTTAAACGATGAATTCCCTGTCTATAGGGATCCCAAGGTGCATAGTCGTAACATTGTTCAGAATAAAAGCCAGGCCCTTGGAAGACGTGCCACGGTAAGGGTCGAAAAAAGATATTGATTCGAGCAAAATCCTTTGGATTCTGTTGTGACTGCTCGATGTTGTCGTAAACACCAGCGAGAGTCTTCGCGAATTCGGCAATGGCTAAATTCATCTTCATCTTGTGTCTCTACGCATTAATGCGTCTGACTTCGGATGCAAACGAAGTTTGTAGTATCCCTGATCCGGCAGATGTTCTCAAGACGGAGGATCTACAGCGAACATTTTCTGAAACAAACCAGATTCTTTCTTCCGCAATTGATTGCTCATATTGAGTTGTAAGGGTAAATGTACCATCATCCAAAAAGTGATATTCAGATATTGCGGCCTCAGATTCTGCGTATCCAACACTTCTGATTAATTTTCCTGAGCAATTGTCTTTTGTTAGAGGAACAATAATGCAAGATCCTGATGACACTTCTGACGGGTCTTCGGGTTCCCAGTCGCTTTCTGCGCACCACTCCATCCTGAATGGTGATGTAACCAAGTGGTCATCTTGGTTCGCGATAATTGATGATTCAAGTAGCTGTTTTACCGCGGTGTTTTCTTTATCGATCTGTTCTATTGTGACTTCGCTAAGAACTTCTTCAAACTGTTGAAAAGCTAGAGAGTGCCCTGATCGCATTGAGCGCCACTTGCCTGAACTTTGAGCAACAAATTGCTCAATCGTCATGCGAGGTTGTGTTGCTTTCTGGGTTGAGCTCATCCAGTGAAGGACGGTTTATCTGCATCATGTTAACCATTGAATCGACCATCATGGACATGGCCATGGGAGTCGAGGCTACAGATTGCAGGAATGTTGTGTTCCTGCTTGGGTGTTCACTTGATGGTGGGCGCAGAATAGGCATGTTTAGAAAGGTTGTTGCTCCTTAGTTGGCGGCCGGACGGCTGCTTTGACTGATCTTTGATTATCTTGCCATCATCACTGATGAGCCAGCGATAATTCTACGAAAATCAAAAGGAGTTAACCTTCGCAATAGAAAGGATCTTGCCTCCCTGAGACAAGATTGTTTTGATGGTTGCCGACATGGACGTTTGGTTCACCACTGATTTCTGGACCGCTCTGCGATTGGCACCAACTTGACGGGGGGATGTCCAGTTGATGGTCAATGTGCCGGCATTGCCAACACCTCTACGATCTTGTGCCTCTGGTGAACTGTCAGTGCAGAGACTATTCAAGAGTTTTGAATCTGTTTCCGCGTTGTCGTATCCGGCATAACCGGCATCCAAAGCTCTTGCCCGTGTGAAGAAGAGCGTGCTTCCGCCAACGACGCTCTGTGTGGCCCGGTTGTAAGGGACTTGGTCGATGCCAAAGGCCGCAAGATATTCATCGCTGTAGGTGTAACTAGCGATCTCTGCTTCATATCCTTCTTCTTGCAGGAGGCGGACATGACTCATCAATTCTGCTTGGTCACGGGGTGGACGGCCAAGGAGATGCTTGAAGTTCAGTTCAACAAAGCGGTATGGGCTGTTGGTTTCTAAAAACAGCTTTTTGTATGTTTCTGACTGCGCGAGAGCCGTTACCAATCCCTGGACTGTCAGATCTCCATTCATGAACAATGCCTCGATCGAGGCGTTCACGTCGAGCTCCATCAGGTGTCGATTCCCAAAAACCTGGCGGTACGCTTGTCGAATCACATCCGAAGCATGTGTTGTGTCGACGTTGGCAGCCGAGGAAAGAGTTGTTGGCTCAGTCATGATGATGTGATTAGAAGGTGATTTGAGGGAGCTGCTTCATGAAGTAGCTCCCAGTAGCGGCAATTGATTTGCCTTTACATCACCTCAGTGATGGACGTGATCTTGCCTCCGCGGGCGTGGATGTACTTCATCTGGCTGCTCATGTCTTTGCCGGACACGACGTAGGTGTTGCCAGCCGTGCGTTGACGAGAACGCGCGGTCTGAGCCGAAACCACAATCCGGAAACGCTTCTTGGTGGGATCGGGCGCACCGGACTGTGTACCGGTGCGGTTCGCCCGGCTGGTGGTGTTGCTCCATCCACTGGGAACCATCCCCGTGGCGACAGAACCCACCAAGGCAGAGCTGCTCACAACGGTGTCACTTGCAGCGAAGCCTTCTGCAAGGCTCAGATGACGGTTGAAAGCAACCTGAGAGCGGCCGCTTTCTGTAAGGATCCGGGCGAAGGGAACAGTGTCTTCACCAAAGGTGCTTTGGTATTCCTCACTGTCGACGTAGCTAGCGATTTCAGCTTCGTAGCCGCCTTCGGCAAGGATCTTGGTGTGTTCGCTGATTTCAGCCTGGGATTGAGGAGCTCTTCCCAAGAAATGTTTGAAGTTCAGTTCGATGAACCGATACGGGGCGCTGGTTTCGAAAAAACGACGCTTGTATTCGGCCGAAAGACCAACAGCGCGGACGAATTCACGCGTACTGAGGATGCCCTCGATGAATTTGCTCTCCGCGGAAATCACGCGTTCGAACTCCATCAGATGGGGATTGCCCATCACTTGCTTGTAGGTGGAGCGAATCAATGAAGCAAGTTGATCCGGGCCGTCACCAGGGCAACGTTGATAGGTTTCTTGCTCCCGCTGGCCAAGACCGAAGGTGACGTATGCATCGCCCCGCATTGGTCCGGAGTCTTTGCCTGAGGTAATGCCAGGTGACTTGCTGCTGAATTGGGTGGAGGTGTAGCTTCCGGACGATGGACGCAGGCCGACAGGCTGACTTGGGAGACTGATCCGTGGCGCAACGCCGTTGGCGAGGCTGCGGGTCAGCGCAGGACTTCCACCGCGGGCACTATCACTTCCAGCAAAGCTCTTTTGAAGAGCAGCCAGCAGTGGGAAGGCTGCTGTTGACAGGTCAGCGGGTGAACTCCATGAGCGGGCATAGGGCACAACGTCGCTACCGAAGACTTCGAGGTACTCCGCGGAGTCAACGATGCTGTCGACAAAGCCGTCGTGACCGTGTTCTGCCTGTAGGGCGATTTTCGCTGAGATCTCGGCCTGTGTTTCAGGTGCGCGACCCAACAGGTGCTTGAACGTCAGCTCGACACCCCGCTGTGGGGCAACGCTTCTGAAGAAACGGTCCTTGTAGAAGCTGGACTTGGCCAGACCACGAACGAATTCACGCACGGTCAAACGACCGTCCCGAAGCTGAGCTTCCAATTCCGAGCAACGCTCGAAATCCATCACATGGGCGTTGCCAAAAACCTGTCGATATGAAGCACTGATCACCGTTGCCAGTGACGCCACATCTTCTGGGCTGTAGCACTCGCTCGTGACGCGATGGGGGCAGTCCTCGTGAGTGCGTGGACCAACCCCAATCGCCATCTGATCACACGACTGCTTCAGGAACTCACCAATGGTGAGGGCAGCGGTTTGGGCTACTCCCTTGCGCTGGAAGCGAACGGGATCACTCCACTTGGTGGTTGTGCCGAAGCCAAGAGAAGATTGTGTGCTGGCCATTGTTTTGTGAGGGGAGATGGGGTCGTGTGCGTCGAGATGAGTGCGGATGAAGCGTTTAGGTCACCGGCGTAATGCTGGCAATTTTGCCGCCTTCGTTATGGATGCGTTTGAACTGCTCGGAGAGCTTGTCAAACGGCACGTAGAAGACCCGGTTGCCGCGGGTGTAGCGGGAAATCCGCCTGACATTGTTGGCTTTGTAGGCCGTGACCTCGACCCGATACGTGAGGCCTTGATCGCTTGCGCCAGCTCCGAGGCGCGTTGGTGCGTCCTGAAGGTTGGGGGACGGACGGAAACTCCAGCCAGCGGTGTCTTTCGAGGAAGGGGGAACCACTGCGATGGCTCGGTTCAGATAAGCCGAACCTCCCAGCTTGCTGCTGTTGCCTGCAAGATCACCTTTAAGGCTGCTGCTGCTGTTGCCGCGCAGCAACTGGAAGCTCCAGGTGAATTCCTGCAAGGTGGCGCAGCTTTCGGTCTTCCAGCCCCGCTGATAAGGGACCGTCCATTCGCCGAAGGCGTTCTGATAGTCCTCACTATTCAGAAAGCTGTCGATATCAGCTTCATATCCCTTGCTATCCAGGCGATCGGCGTGCTCACGCATTTCCGCGTAGTCAGCAGGTGCGCGGCCTAGAAGGTGGCGGAACGCAAGCTCGATGTAACGGTAACGCGCGCAGTTATCAAAGAAGCGGCTGCGATACAGGTCGCTTTTGGCAATGCGACCCACCAGCTCTCTGACGCTGATTTCACCAAGCTTGAACTGGGATTCTTCGACGATCTGCCGCTCGCTGTCCATCACGTAAGCGTTGCCAAGCACTTGCTTGTAAACGGCTCGGATGATCTGTTCTTTCTTGGCGTCCTCATCGCCTGGGATCAGCTCGAGGGGGGCTTCGCTCTCCTCAGAGAAGCGTTCGACCCCGAGAAGCGAGGCTGGACCGAAAGGCATGAATTACTCGCATGGCTTCGACTAATAGTCGTCCAGAAGCCTTCGTGTGAAGAGGATTCTTTATAAACCTCAATCCATTGTGTCCAACTGTTGCGTCACGCAGTGATTCCTGGCCCGTGACTGCGATCTCGGCGGGTTTCGCAGGAAAAGTTTTGATTCGGAACGTTCGCCTTAGGCGTCTTTCCCATTGATCAGGGATTCAAGGCTTCCTCTTGTCGTGGAGCGGGTGATCGGATTCCAGCAGTCGAGTTCTTCGACTGATCGGCTCAAAAGCGTGGCAATTTGATCCTCCAGCCCGGTGCACAGGGAAAAGTCTGCTCCGCGAATCGACGTGACCGTGTCGAGAGCCGCCCCCTCAAGGTTGGCGCCGCGCAGATCGGCCATGTCCATCTCGCAGGTTCCGAATCGGGTCCCCCGGCACATGGCTCCGCGAAATGTGGCTGATCGCAGGTCCGCGCCAGCTAAGGAAACTCCATCCAGCAGAGCTCCACTCAAGTCTGAGCCACTCAAATAGGCACCCATCAGCACGCTGCCTCTGAGGTCCATTCCCCGCAAATCTGTGCTGTTGAGAAAAGCCCCATTCAGCTTGGCCCCTGGGCCAACGGCTCCGCTCGTGTTGAGTGCGAAGTCTTCCGGTACCAAAGTTGTCTGATCGTAACGGGCTAGGCGTAAGTCAGCTCCTTCGAGTTGGCACTTGCTGAGATTCGTGCCGCGTAGATCACATCGACAGAGTTTGGCGTCTCTCAGGTCGAGTTGTCCTAAGTCCTGACCACTCCAGTCGGCTCCTCGAGCATCGACTGGAGTGTTGGCGGAGCTGGTTGCTCCGCACTGTTCCGGTGCCGCCCATTCACGCAGATTAAGAGCCCCAGATTTGGGCATCGACATCTCAGTTGCGGAGCATGGCAACAACGATCGTAAGGAGCACCCGCACGATCTCGAATCCACCGACGGCAAACAGGCCGAGCCAGAGCTTCAGTGCGAAGGCAGGCGGTTCGTCGTTCACCCATGTGGCGGCGACGTTCAGTCGTTGTGCTTCGGCGCCTTGCTGGCTGGGCGCTCGATCTTGAAGCGCGTCGCGCCAGTCGGTTCCGTAGCGCGGGAATTGTTGGTAGATGGGGATTTCTCCGAGACCCCGTCCGGGCAAAACGCGGGACCTTTGCTGCGGAACAAGGTCATACCCGAAGCAGTTCATGTATTCGGGGCTGTCCAGCAGGGCGTCGACAAAGGATGTGAAACCCTTTTCGCCGATCACGATGGACCAGGCACGGCGTTCAGCGTCGCCATGGGTCGGGCGGCCGAGTACTCGGCCGACGACCTGGTCCACCATGCGGTAGTTCGAGCTGCACTGGTAGTAACCCTGCTGGAAGCGTTCTGACAGGAGCAGGCCACGGATGAAATCCCGAACCGTGATGTTTCCGCTGCGCAGCTGTGATTCAAGGAACGGTTCGCGATCACTGCGCATCGCATGGAAGAACACCTGCCGGTAGGCCTGCTCAATCAAACTGTCGATCTCGACTCTGGATGTGTCATCGCCTGCAGCACAGGAGGCATACATCTGAGGCTTGATGGTGCTGCTGTCACCGGCAAGATTGCTGACGCGACCGTTCTGTGTGTTGAGCGGATACCCAAGAAGCGGGATGGCCATGGCGTGCCCCGTGAGTAGAAATACTTGGGTGTGATCTTCCCTTGATAATTGGGTGTGAGGTGGCTGCGCTTATCAGCTCTTAACTGCAGATTTGTTGAGCTCCGCACTGAGGTGCTGGAAGCAGTCGTTGATCAACTGCCGGTCGCTTGGTCGCGAGATCTCTTTCAAGGCCTGCAGTCTCAGCTGGTCGAGGGCGATATTCATCCCCTCGATGGGCACATTCATCCGCCTGTAGAGCTCCCGCAGGGCCGCCATCCCGTTGGAATTTGTAAAGCGGCTTTGGTTGCATGCCACCGCATAGATGATGACGCGCAGAAAGTTCCAGCAGTCGCGCCAGCAGGCCTCTGCTCTGTCCTGCGGGTGGAGAGCCCCGCCCGGCTCGAAGAGCTCTGGCTGGGTTTCAAGCAGGTGGCCCCTCGCCTGATTCACCAAGTCATTCGTCCTTTTCGTCAGGTTGCCGGGGAGCGTGCAATCCACTCCTGACGACTGGCAGATGCTGGCCAGTTCACCGGGTGTGAGCAGTCTTTGCCCCTGGTCGGCACGCTCGAGGATGGCGCGCGTGGCCTGGGGCAGTGCCTCGCTTTTGCTCAGGCCCTGAACTTGCGCACCCTGCACCAGGGTCTTGAAATCGATGTTCTGGAGGTTCAAGCGTTGACGGTGGCCACAGGTGTGGCGATGAGCCAGCCGTGGCGTTCCAAGTAAAAGGCCCACACCAAGTCTTGGCCAAGCCCAGGGCAACGGGTGATTGCAGCTTCGGTGAGTTCTGCCGGTATGCCCAATTGCGACAACAGCACAGCGACGGCGTCTGGATTCGAGGCCGTCGCTGTGCGGATGGCTGATCCGACCACCCACGTCAGTCGCGTGTCTTTCAGATCGCCGCTGCTTTCTTCGCAAGCCAGCAGAAGATTGGCTGGCGAGGTGTGTTGATCAAACGTCTCTTGCCAGAGCTCGATGTTTTCATCGCGAAGATTGATCCGAAAACAGCCATCTCCTACTGGTAGATCCAGCTCACCGCTGCTGCCGGCCTGGTCCTGAAGGACAACAATTCTCGGATCTGCCAGTGCGCTCATCAAGAAACGCCGCTCAACATGAATTTAACCAGTGTCCTGGAATTTCCCCGTGCAGGTGATCGGTTCGTGGGAATCGACATGCACCAGCAGTGATCCCTGAGGTTTCGCGTCAGGGGGTGTCGTCTGAGGGCACCGCTGAGGAGTTCTTTTTCAGCAGGCCCGTGACAGTGGCCAGGGCAAACATCGCTAGCAGAGCCAAGCCCAGGGTGAGGCTTGCGCCCTGAGCCACGCCTGCGCCGACGGCCACCAGGATCGAATCGCTGATCAGCACGCTGATCACCAGAGCAGGGGCAAAGATGCGCCAGTGGGTCCGGCTGATCCCGATGGCATAGCTAAGGAAATCAAACAGTCCGGTCATCAGCAGACCCGTCATCAAAAAGAAGTTGCCTTCCAGTTGGTTTTTGCTGAAGCCATCGATTCGTTTCATCGCGCTGGCCCCCACCAGACGGCTGACCGGGCCGCGTCCCCAGCGGCGGGCGATGAAAAACGCCGCGCTGCAGAACACCAGGTCCGAGAGGATGATCGTGAGGTAGCCGACCTTGAACCCCAGCAGAGAGCCGGCCAGTAAGGAATAAACGGAACTCGGCAGCGCCGGCAGGATGATGCTCACCCCCCGCAGCAGAAAAAGACCGAGTGGGGCCCAGATGCCCATGTCATTGACAGCGCTCTGCAGCGGTGCGATGCCGTAACGCTGCAGATAAACGACGGCAACAATGAAGACGGCGACCCAGGCGCTGACCTTCAGCCCTGTCTTCAGCCTTGACATCTCCTCTCCTCAATCGCTCGAAAGCCCTGGGGAATGTAGGCCAGTCGCGGCTTGTCCCAGGGCCGTGGACACGAAGCTCAGCATCGATACCATCGGCGAAATCTCTCGACCCGAGGCCTGTCCGGTGACCACCTCCTCTCCGCGCACCGCGTTCGAGCAACAGCTGTGCACCCATCTGTTCAGTCTCAGTGAGGTGGTGGAAACACTGGCTGATCGCCTGATGGAGCTGGAGACGAGGTTGGCCGACGTTGAGGGGCAGCAGGTGGTTGATGCGGAGATCGCCGCTGTCAGCGATGACGCCGGCGAACTGCTCCTGGCCAGCGAAGAGAAAGTGCGGATGCTTCGGGATCGTCTGACCCCAGGCGAGGTCGTGGCTCTTCATGCCGAGGATGCTTCAGCAGCTGACGATCAAGAGGTTTCAGAGACCCCTGAGGTTGAGATGGAGGTCGTCGACCGTGTCGAGGACGAGGCCCTCAGTGACGACACCGAATACGTGGATGATCCTCAGATTGATCTGCTGTCTGCCTGATCAGGTCAGCTCAAGCAGGCGAATCCGGAAGGCGGCCACCTGGCGTGCCATGTCGGGGGAACTGATCAGAAAGGGGTGGTCTGCCATCGCCTCAAACACGGCTTCCAGGTGCTGCTCTTGGCTGACCTCGCTGCTGTTGCTGCCTCGCAGTTGTTTCCAGGTGCGATCGAACACCATCGCGAAGCTGTCCGCGTTGTCAAAAACACGGTCTGTGCCTGCATCTGGAGAGATGAATGACACGGCAGTTTTGGCATCGATGTGATGCCAGGACCCAGATTTGAACTGGGGACACGGCGATTTTCAGTCGCCTGCTCTACCAACTGAGCTATCCCGGCGCGTCGCCTAAGCGACCTGGGAATCTTAAATCACCGCCTGCGCTGTCTTGCGGGTGTGCGTCCCAGGCAGATCAATCCAGCCACCCCATGGCCGGCCTCTTCCAGCGCCTGGCGAGCCGCCAAAGCGGTTGCCCCTGTCGTGAGGATGTCATCCACGAGCCAGACCGAGGTGAGGGCCGTTGCTGGGTTGTGGGGACTGGCTCGGAACGCGCCGATCAGGTTCGTCTGGCGTTGGCTTCTGTTCAGATGGTGTTGGCTCAGCCCGACACGGGTTCGTTGCAGCAGGTCTGCTGTTGGTCGGTCCAAGCCCATGGCAATGCGCTGAGGCAGGGGGTTGATGCCCTGCCGTTTCCAGCTTGGAATCGGCACCAACACCGCTGCGGAAGGCAAGCTCAAGCTGTCAGACAGCATCTGAACCAACGTCGCAAGTGCGTTCTGTGAAAGTGCGTTCTGTTTGGTTGGCTGACGCACCTTCAGCAGCAGCTGGCGCAGGGCGCCCTCATAGGGCCCAAGAGCGCACCATCGCAAGGGCTCCAGGCCCTTGATGCCCTCAGGAGGAAGCTGCAGTGCGTCTCGGCATTGTCCGCAGGGAGATGTCGGTGCCTGTGGCTCTTGCCAAGGTCCATCACAGATCGGGCAACGGGGCTCGATCAGCAGGGTCTGGGCGAAGGTCAGGAACGCTCGATGCACAGCGGGAAGCTCGGTGCATCGAGCGTTCCACTGCTGAATCAGATTGTTCCTGGCTTAGCCGTTCTCCTTGGGCATCGCCCGAAGCATGGCCACCAACGTGCGATGGGCGTCTTCGCTGTCGGTGAGGGTGTGATCGAAAGCGATGCTGATGCTCGCGCCATCCACCTCTAGTTCCATGGTCTCTGCTTTCACAGACACCATGCGTGCGGCGGCGGGATTGCTCACGCCGCCGTAGTGCTTGGCGTAGGCGAGCACCGCTTCCGCATGGTCGTCGTTCATGTGTTTGCAGATCCGTGTGCTGACGGCATCAGTGAGGGCGTCTGCAGGCATCGGTATGAAACGAGGGGAATGCAATCTTTGCAGTGATTGGTTCAGGCGAAGCGCTCGATCAGCAGAAGGCCGAGGCGGATGCCGCTGAATCCCACATAACAGGCCAACACGATGAAGAGCCCCATCGCCAGAATTTCGCGGAGATTGGAGGGCATGGCTGGCTGGCTTGTTGCCGGAATTCTCACCCGACTAGGGCCTGTTGGGCCAGTCGCGCCACACCTGCAGCGGGGGGTGTTTGACAACTGGTCACAGGACAGCCAAGACGGCGTTCCCGAAGCCGTCTCCATTGGGGATTGCGCGCTCCTCCGCCGATGCTGATGATCCGTTGGGGCGCGGCGGCACCCAGAGCCTGGAGGCGTTGCCAACCCTGCGCTTCGATCTCGGCGAGGCCTTCGAGCAGTCCATGCAGGTAGAGGGCATCACTCACCGGGCGAGGTTCCAGCACCGGCAGCAGCTCAGGATCATCGACAGGGAAGCGTTCGCCCGGGCCTGGCAGGGGGCGCAGTGAGAGGCCGCTATTGGTATCAGGGTCGATTTGGCGGCTGAGCTCCGCGAGCTGGTCGTCGCTGTAGAAGCGCCGCAGCACGCCTGCCCCTGCGTTGGAGGCGCCTCCACAGAGCCATCGCTCACCAACGCGATGACTGGTGACGCCGGGGGCTTCCAAGGGCGTTTCTGTGAAGCACTTCATCACCAACGTGGTGCCCAGCACGGTGACCCCGTCTCCCGGTTGGGGATGGGCGGCCAACACAGCGGCATTGGAATCCGTCGTCCCGGCGACGATGATCAGATCGTCAGCCAAGCCCAAGGCTTTGGCCTGGTTTGGGGCGATCGTTCCCAGGATGCTGCCGCTGCGACGGATGTCGGGCAGTGTTTGCTTCCAGGGTTGTGTGGCAAAGCTGGATGGCCAGCTGTTGGTGATGAGATCCCAGCCCAGTCGGAGATTGTTGCCTTCTTCCCCCCAGCTCCAGTTGTTCAGCAGCCATCCGCTGATCCAGTCCGCTTGATGACGCAACAGGATCTCGTTGCCGTATATGGCTAGCAGCCGAAGTGCCCTCGCCAGGCTGCTGCTGCTGCTTTGCGCAAGGTTTCCTGTGCCCACCAGCTCTTGCAGAAGGGGAGCTACCTCTGGACAGGCCAGGGAGTAAGGCAAGGCTTCCCCGAGGGGGAGACCATGGGAGTCGCAGGCCAGGAGGGTGCCTGATGTGCCATCAACTGCAAGCGCCCTGAGCCGAGATTGAAGGCGCTTGGGGATGGCTTGAAGCAGCTCGCGACAGGCCTCACGCCAAGACTCGGGGTCGCAAAACGAACCGTGGTAGTTGCTGGCCTGGGTGTGGTGCAACACACCATCCATGCCCAGCACAGCTATGCGAACACCACTGGTGCCCAGGTCGATGCCTAGCACCAGTGGTGGTTGTGTCATGACCTACGCAGTGACGCCCTGTGCAACCTTCGCTTGGCGAAGTTCCTCGCTTTTTGCACTGACGTCTTCCCAGGGCGCCTGCAAGTCGTTACGTCCGAAATGGCCGTAGGCGGCTGTGTCCTGATAGAAGCGACCGCCGCGTTGTTGGGGGAGGTTGCGTAGGCCGAATATCTCGATGATGGCGCCGGGGCGCAGATCGAAATGCTCCTGAACGAGGGCGGTGAGGGCGTCGTTGTCCAGTTGGCTGGTGCCGAAGGATTCCACGAGGATCGACACAGGCTTGGCGACGCCGATGGCGTAGCTCAGCTGCACTTCGGCACGTTCGGCGAGCCCTGCGGCCACAAGGCACTTGGCCACATAGCGCGCGGCATAGGCGGCCGAGCGGTCCACCTTGGTGGGGTCTTTGCCGGAGAAAGCGCCACCGCCGTGACGGGCATAGCCGCCGTAGGTGTCCACGATGATCTTTCGGCCGGTGAGGCCGGCATCTCCCTGAGGGCCGCCCACCACGAACTTGCCGGTTGGGTTCACCAGATATTTGGTTGCTTCACGGGAGGGCTTGAGCGCCAGGTCGGCTGTTGCCGGCTCCACGACATGGGTCCAGAGGTCTTTGGTGATGCGTTCCCGGATGCCCTGTTCATCGCTGATCCCATCCACTTCCGCCGTGTGCTGGGTGGAGATCAGGATCGTGTCGATCGAAACGGGCTTGTCGTTTTCGTAGACAACGCTCACCTGTGTCTTGCCATCTGGTAGCAGGTAATCCAGGGTCCCGTTGTGGCGCACTTCGGCAAGGCGGCGCGACAGCCGGTGGGCGAGGCTGATCGGCAACGGCATCAGCTCAGGTGTCTCGTTGCAGGCGTAGCCGAACATGATTCCCTGGTCGCCTGCTCCCACCAGATCAAGCGGATCGCCTGCGTGGTCGTCGGCTTCGTTGACTCCCTGGGCGATGTCGGGGGATTGCTGGTCGAGAGCCACCAGCACCGCGCAGCTGTTGGCATCGAATCCACCGGCCCGGGCGCCGCTGTAACCGATCTCCTTGATCACATTGCGAACCAAGTGGATGAAATCCACTTGTGCTTTGGATGTCACCTCACCGGTGATCATGCAGAGACCGGTGTTCACGACGGTCTCGCAGGCCACGCGGCTGGAGGGATCCTGGGCCAGCAGAGCATCGAGAACGGCGTCGCTGACCTGATCGCAGATTTTGTCGGGATGCCCTTCCGTAACGGACTCGGACGTAAAGACGTAACGGCTCATTCGAAGCTCCAGATGGCGCGACTTTACGCGGCTGGGCTGAGGGCGAGATCGTGCCAGTTGTGGAGCAGATGCTGGGCTGAGTGCAGTTCGGGGGAACGACTCCAACCACCGGTGAATCCGATCACGCAGCCAATTCCAGCCTGAAGAGCCATTTGAAGGTCGGTTTCAGCATCCCCGATCAATGCACAACGCTGGGGTGGAAGGCCCAGGCCGTCGCACAGCTCCAGAACGGCTTGCGGATCGGGTTTTCGCGGATGGTCGTCAGCACTCCAGATGCCATCAATGCATGCACTGAGCTCATGGTGATCCAGGAAGTCATCAATGCCGGATCGGGTGTCATTGCTGATGACAGCAGTGGTCACATGCAGCTGATTCAGGGCCCTTAGGAGTCCTTCTGCACCGTTGAGCAAGGGGCTGGGGGTCGCCTTGATAAGGCCGCTCTGGTCAACCGCGTCGAAGCAGGCGTGGGCCATGGCCAGGGCCTGGGGCCATGAGCAGCCAAGGAGGCAAAACACCGTTGCGGTTGAGGCGATGTTGTCCTGTCTGGAGGCAACAGCAAGGGTTCCGCCTGGATGGAGCATGCCGTTGCTCACACCGAACGCTCTGCGCAAGGTGTCTCTCAGCGCAAAGGCTTCGAGTGGTGGGGCCTGGTCTTGCCCGATTTCAATAGCTCTGTTGATGCGTTCCTCTGCCAATGCCAGCAGATGAGGCTCACTATGGGAAAGGGTGCCGTCCTTATCGAACAGCACCCCGTCAATTGAGCTGATGGGTGTTCCCTTCAGCAGAAGTGTGGCCATTCAGGCTCAGATCATCATGGAGTTGATCGGGTCTTCGCCTTCCTCAGCCTGCTCGAGCAGCATTTGCTTGTAGCGCGCGGCCATCTCTTCGGCCTTCTCAAACACTTTCTGAGGATCGGTGAGCATGTCACCGGGTTCCGGCTCCAGGGCCTTGGTGGAGAGAGAGATCCGGCCGCGCTCGGCATCGAGATCAATGATCATCACTTTCATCTGATCATTTACGTTCAGCACCGAGTGGGGGGTCTCGATGTGCTCGTGGCTGATCTCGGAAATGTGCAGCAGACCGCTGACACCACCGATGTCGATAAAAGCGCCATAGGGCTTGATGCCGCGGACGGTGCCGACCACGACTTCGCCCACTTCCAGGCGGTTCATCTTCCGCTCCACCAGGGCGCGGCGGTGGCTAAGCACCAGACGATTGCGCTCTTCGTCCACCTCGAGGAATTTCAGAGGCAGGAAGTCGGCGACCAGTTCTTCCTTCGGCTTGCGGGTGCTGATGTGGGAGCCGGGGATGAATCCCCGCAGGCCTTCCACGCGCACCAGGGCACCACCACGGTTGGTGGCAAACACCTCGGAATAGATGGTGGCATCTTCCTTCTGGAGCTGGCGAACCCGCTCCCATGCCCGCTGGTATTCGATCCGACGGATCGACAGCGCCAGCTGACCGTCCTCGTTCTCCTCACTCATGATGAAGAACTCACGGATCTCGCCGGGCTGCAGCACGTCGCTTAGACCCTCGACCCGGTTGATCGACACCTCTTGAAGAGGCATGAAGGCAGCCGTCTTGGCGCCGATGTCGATCATCGCGCCTTTCGATTCCAAGGCGAAGACCGTGCCATTGACGATGTCGCCTGGCTTGAAGTTGTAGTCGTACTTGCTGAGTAGAGCCGCGAACTCATCAATGGTGAAGCCGGCGTCGTCCAGGTTGCGGCTGGTGGCTCGGCTGCTGGGATCATCCGCTGTGGGGACGTCCTCAGGAATGCTTAAGTCCTCACCCTCAAACGCCTGTTCAACGGCGGAGTCTTCTGGTGAGGCTTCGGTAGCGTTCGCTTCTTGAACTTGGTCCTGGATCTGTTCTTCTGTCGGAGTCGCAGACATGGGGGGCTGGCGGTCTACCTCAGGTGGGTAGTACGAAAAATTCGCGTAAAACGCCCGCCGACGTTCCACGGAGAATCAATGACTTTACAGACCTGAGGGACTGAATCTGCCTCCCGATTCAACGCACGCTGGCCAGATGGTTCTGTTCCTGATCGGCGTTGAGCGTCTCCAGCGTCGAGACGAAGTCGTCAATGCCACGGAACTGGCGGTAGACGGATGCGAATCGGATGTACGCCACCTCGCTGATTTGCTTGAGATCTCGAAGCACGAACTCACCGATCTCAACGCTGCTGACTTCCTTGCCGGAGCGCTGCTGAAGCTTTAATTCGAGTTCTTCAACCAGGGATTCCAGGCGTGTTGTATCGAGGCCAGTTTTCTCGCAAGCTCGATTCAAGCCATGCAGCAACTTGCTGCGACTGAAGATTTCCCTGTTGCCGTTGCGTTTGATCACCGTGATCGGCACGGTTTCCACCCGCTCGTAGGTGGTGAAGCGAAATTCACAGTTCAGGCATTCGCGACGTCGTCTCACGCTGCGTCCGCCATCGGCTGCCCTTGATTCAAGAACGCGACTATCTGTGTTTTGGCAGGAGGGGCACTGCATCCCCGAAGGAGTTAATAAGTTGCACCAACTGTAGACAGTGATTTGAGACTTGAGAAGGGCCTGTAGGACATCAGTCTCATTTGCGGATTCGGTCGACGGCTGTCAGTGACTTGAGACTGCTTTGATCTGTTCTGGTGGCCGAGACCATCTTGCGACGACCGGCGTGCCAAGGCATGAAAAAACCCCGCCGGAGCGGGGTTTTGAAGGTTTAAATCACTTACCGATCTTCGGCGGATCGCGGAATGCGATTGCAAAAAAGAGTGTGGCAATCGCGAGGGTAAGGATGAGGACGTAAGCGAAGCTTTCCATCGTGTTGTTCCTGAAGGGCGATCAGTTGAGGGGGGTTCCAGCAGGGGGAACGTAGCCCTCGGGCAGGCGACGGGTGGTTTTGTCACCCAGCTTGGCAAAGAGGCCAAACTCAACCTGATCACCGAGGTCGGGATCAATACCTGCAAACACATCGCGGTAGAGGGTGCGAGCACCGTGCCAGATGTGACCGAAGAAGAACAGCAGCGCGAAGGTGGCGTGGCCGAATGTGAACCAGCCTCGCGGTGAACTGCGGAACGTGCCGTCGGAGTTGTAGGTCTCGCGATCGAAGTCGAACGCTTCGCCCAGTTGTGCTTTGCGTGCAAGACGCTTCACATCAGCAGGGTCAGTGAAGGTCTGACCATCAAGTGCTCCACCGAAGACTTGGGCAGTGACGCCCTGCTGTTCGAAGGAGTACTTGGCTTCGGCTCGTCGGTAGGGGATGTCCGCACGGACATTGCCCTGGGCATCTTGGAGAACAACCGGGAAGTTCTCGAAGAAGTTCGGAAGTCGCCTTACTTCCAGCTCTTCGCCGGTCTTGTCGGTAAAGACGATGTGACCAATCCAGGAGGTTGCTAAGCCATCGCCATTGACCATCGGACCAACCCGGAAAAGGCCGCCCTTAGCAGGGCTGTTGCCGACGTAATCGTAGAAAGCAAGCTTTTCAGGGACTGCCTCAAAAGCTTCTTCACGAGTCGCTCCATCGTCCATGGCGGTTTGGACGCGACGGTTGATCTCTGTCTTGAAGTAGTTCTGATCCCACTGATAACGAGTAGGGCCAAACAGCTCAACAGGGGTGGCTGCTGCTCCGTACCACATCGTTCCAGCAACGATGAATGCGGCGAAGAACACTGCCGCAATGGCACTCGCCAGGACTGTTTCGATGTTGCCCATCCGCAGAGCCTTGTAAAGACGCTCTGGCGGACGTGTGGTGATGTGGAAGATGCCAGCAATGATGCCAACGATTCCAGCCGCAATGTGGTGGGCAACGATTCCACCGGGATTGAAGGGGTTGAATCCTTCAGGACCCCACGACGGTTGCACCGCTTCTAGATGACCGGTCAGTGCATACGGGTCAGAGACCCACATGCCTGGTCCAAAGACACCAGTGAGGTGGAAAGCGCCAAATCCGAAGCAACCAAGACCAGCCAGAAGCAGGTGGATGCCGAAGATCTTCGGCAGGTCAAGAGCAGGTTCACCTGTACGAGGGTCTTGCCAGATCTCGAGATCCCAGTAAGTCCAATGCCAGATGGCAGCCAGCATCAGCAGGCCAGAAAAAATGATGTGAGCGGCAGCGACGCCCTCGAAACTCCAGAAACCGGGATCAACACCCGTTTCGCCGGTGATGCTCCATCCACCCCAGCTACCAGTCACTCCCAGGCGGGACATGAAAGGCATGACGAACATGCCCTGACGCCACATTGGGTTCAGGACAGGATCGGACGGGTCAAAGATGGCCAGCTCATAGAGAGCCATGGAGCCGGCCCAGCCGGCTACGAGGGCTGTATGCATGAGGTGCACAGCCAGAAGGCGGCCCGGGTCATTAATGACGACGGTGTGCACCCGATACCAGGGCAATCCCATGGGTCAGGTTCGGGGGACAAGACTGCTAGTGCAGTCAGACATGGGCGATCGTAAGGGCTTCTGCTCGACGGGCGGGAGAAAAGGGATGTCCTCGCAACGGTCAGTGACATGAAAGTTGAGCAGAAGCTGTTCACAAATCGAAATGCTTGAGCCCATGATGGAGGTTGGTTGCTTGGGGACTCATGCCCGTTATCCGGTTTGTTCGTGAAGGGCGTGATGTGGAGTGTTATCCAGGTGAAAACCTGAGGGAGGTGGCCCGGCGTGAGGGCATCGAGCTCTACGGATTGAAGGGGCAGTTGGGCAACTGCGGTGGTTGTGGCCAGTGCATCACTTGCTTTGTTTCGGTCGTCGACGAGAACTCTGTTGATGCGTTGACAGCTCGAACTGCAGTCGAAGAGAACAAGCTGCGTCGCCGTCCCCAGGAGTGGCGCTTGGCCTGTCAGGCCCTTGTGGAGAAATCCGTCATGGTGCTCACCCGTCCTCAGGTGCGGCTCGCTAATGCGGACTCGAGGTTGGCCGCGGCTCGACAGGCACCACTCCCCGCCGGGCCTACCGCATGGCCTGCGCCACCGGTCAGTGAGCTCGATGACGAGGATCAGGATGCGATCGATGGCGACGGCACGGATGCCAAGGCTGCTACCGCCGGTGACGAGGGCTAAGGGAGACGCTCCCTAGGCCGCTTGTCGGTGATACCTTCGCCTTGATCCCTCCAACGGCCATGGAAACCAACGATCTCGGATTCGTCGCCAGCCTCCTGTTCATTCTGGTTCCGGCGATCTTCCTGATCGTGCTCTACATCGGCACGCAGAACAAAGAGGCCTGAGCTCAGCCCTGTTCCGGTTCACGTACCAGCAGCACAGGCGCTGGTGCGTGAACGCGGATGTAATCGCTGACCGATCCGCCCAGCAGCTTGTCGAGGTCCACCAGCCCTCTGGCAACAAGAGGTCGTCGGTCTTGAGATGCGATGACCACAAGGTCGGCGTTGCACTCAGATGCGGCCATGCAAACGCTGCGACCGATGTCTTTCCCTTCGGTGTGAATGGCTTTCATGTCAACACCGAATCCCCTCGCACGCTGAACAGCAGCGTCGAGCACTTCGTCTGCTTTGGTGCGGCCTCCCCTGGACGGTGCTGACTCCTGGCGAACGACATGAACGCCGGTCAGGGTTCCGCCGGGGATTTCTCGAACCAGTTCGCAGGCTGTGCGCAGGGCGTCGTCCCCGACCCCTGTTCCGTCGACCGTCACCATCACGCGATTGACATGCTTCACGTAGAGGTCGTCACGGACCAGCAGCATTGGGCGCGTTGAGAGTTGGAAGACGTACTGGCTGGTGCTGTTGGCCAGAATGGATTGAAGGCGTCCGAGGCCTCGGGACCCCATCACGATCAGGTCGGCCTGAACTTCATCGGCAACCTTGAGAACGGTCTGCTTGGTGTCGCCCTCCCGAATCAATGTGCTCACGCTCGAGGCGTTGAGCCCCATGCGTGTCACTGCACTGCTCAACAGGTTTTCTGCTTCATCGCGATGGCCATCGGATTGCGATTTGCTCTGCTCAGAGACCACATGCAGGAGATTGATTTTCGCGGACTTCAGGCTTGGAATGTCCTGGAGCATGCGGATCATTTCCTCGACGTGACCCTTGCCCGAGTCGGCAATCAGAAGGTTCCTGAACACAGGGGTATGAAGCAGTCTCTGCGGAAGCCTATGGGGAGGATTCCTACGTAGCGACAAGCTGATGGCACAGCGTTACGCAGACCATGTGGACCTTGACCAAGCGTGTGCTCCCGCAGCACACCGATTACGCCGGTGTGATGTGGCATGGAGCCTATGTGCAGTGGCTGGAGGAAGCCAGAGTTGAGGCCTTGCAGGCTGCTGGTCTGGGTTACGCCGCAATGACCGCGATGGGTGTTGACATGCCAGTGGTGTCTCTACAGCTGGAGTACCGCCATCCCCTCCGGCACGGAGATGAGGTCTGCGTGGAAAGTCGGTGTTCAGCACAAAAGGGTGTGCGTTGGCCATGGGCCTCTTGCTTTATCCGTGGAGACACGGTGGTTGCCGAGGCGAAGGTGCAGCTGGTGATGTTGCGTCAGGGTCGCGTGCTGAGGCGCGTGCCATCTGAGTTGCAGTTGGTGATGCAAAAGCTTGTGAGACACGGCTTGTGAGCCGGGCCCAGGGCGAAGCGCAATTGTGCTAGTACAAAAGTACTTGCGGCGAGCCGGTGCGGGGTTGGTGGTGGCGATGGAGTTGTTGTCCGGGCCTGGGGAATTCACGCATGGCGGATCTGCGCGCGTTCTGCCGCGACCGATCCATTGGGCCAGATCAGCTCTGGGGCTGGCCCACAGAGCGTCTTTGCCAAGCGCTGGGCTGGCCGTCGCACTTTCAGTGCGCCGTCCATCGATACAGATGTGAGCAGGGGGCTGCGCCCGATCTTGAGGTCCCCAACTGTGTTCTTCTGCCCGGTGATCCTGCCTGGCCAAGCTGTTTGGACGAGGCGGACCCCCCTCCGGCTGGACTGTTTGTCCAGGGGGCTCGATCGCTGCTCCGGCATCTGAATGCCCGCGAAGCGATTGCGGTGGTTGGCACGCGTTCTGCCTCTGAGCATGGCCTTGCAATGGCGGAAGAGCTGGGTCGCGCTCTCGCCGAAGCCGGCTGGCCTGTGATTAGTGGGCTTGCGGAAGGGATCGATGCTGCAGCGCACCGCGGCTGTCTGGCCAGGAACGGAGCACCCATCGCTGTCTTAGGGACGCCGTTGGATCGTGTTTATCCGACCCACCATCGATCCCTGCAACAGCAGGTCGGTGAGCAAGGGCTGCTGCTGAGCACAACCCGGTCTGGCTGTCGGGTTCATCCAGGGCACTTCGCGGCTCGGAATCGTTGGCTGGTGACCTTTGCGAAAGCCCTTGTGGTGGTGGAGTGTCCGCAACGAAGCGGAGCCTTGATTTCGGCAGGCTGGGCGAGTCAGATGGATTGCCCTCTATGGGTCGTCCCTGGTGATGCCCGCCGTTGGTCCTGTCGGGGCAGCAATGCACTGCTTCGGGATCGAGCGACAGCTCTGATTCATCCCGAGGATCTCCTGCGGTGTCTGGGTGATGGTCCGTTGAAGTCGGATGATTCGCGCCTCATGAGCCGCAAGCTGTTGGGGGCTATCGGAACCGGGGCTTCTTTGGATCAGCTGGTGCATCGCTTGCAGTGTTCCCCTGCTGAGCTGGCCCCTCAGCTGCTGGCTCTCGAGTGCCAGGGCGAATTGCTGTGTGAGTCTGGACTGCACTGGCGCAAGCGTCGGCCTTGAGAGACTGCAGCACGCTGACTGGCACTGAACTTTTGCAGTGGCGGCGCAGACAACTCGCCCTAGGTGGGACCGCGGCGGATCTCGATTGGTTGATTGATCTGGCAGGTGGTATCCCCTGGGCAAGCTTGCAAAGGCTGCTCCTGGATCCATCACGCACCATTGCCATGGTGCAGTCCCTCGATGTGCTCACTCAACTTTGGCAGCGCCATCTTCAGGAGAACGTTCCCCTGCAGCATTTGGTTGGGCTTTGTCCATGGCGGGACCTTCTGCTCGAGTCGTCCCCCGCTGCGCTGATTCCCCGTCAGGAAACTGAACTGCTGGTGGATCTTGCCCTGAGCCACTTGAAGGCGGCCCCTCCCGGCCGCTGGGCTGACCTCGGCACCGGCTCGGGGGCCATCGCTGTGAGTTTGGCCCTCGCCTGGCCGACGGCATTGGGGCATGCAGTCGATCTCAGTTGCGATGCTCTGCGTTTGGCGGCACGCAATTTCAAGCGTTGTGCCCCGAACCACAACTGCTCGCTTCACCTCGGGTCGTGGTGGATACCACTCAAGAACTGGTGGGGAACCCTGGATCTGGTGATCAGCAACCCTCCCTATATCCCGATTTCAGTGGTTCATGGTCTCGAGACCGTTGTTCGAGACCATGAACCACATTTGGCGCTGAGTGGAGGACAGGATGGGCTTGACGCGATTCGCGCTGTGGTGGACGGAGCGCCGAAGGGTCTGGCGCCTGGGGGTTGGCTTCTGCTCGAGCACCACCATGATCAGAGCGCTCTGGTCATGCAGCTGATGCGTGATGCGGGTTTGGTGGAGGTCAGCGCGGCTGCTGATCTTGAGGGGACGCGTCGCTTCGCTCTTGCCCGAAACCGTGCTGCAGCGTCCTGATGAAGGAACGATTCATACCCCCTCCGATCCTTGAAGCCACCGCATTGGTGCAGCGTCTTCGTGCTGGTGAAGCCGCCATCATCCCCACCGATACCCTGCCCGGGCTCGCGGTGATGCCCGATCAAGCGCAGACCCTCTGGCACTTGAAACGTCGACCTGCTGATAAACCCCTGATCCTCATGGGGGCAACGGTTGATGATTTGCTCCAGGAGGTGGATGTCTCGTGTCATCGGGAGGTTGAAGCGTTGGCTGAGCACTATTGGCCTGGAGCACTCACGCTGGTACTACCTGCCTGTGATGGTGGTGCTGCTTGTCATCTCAACCCAGGGGGCAGAACCCTCGGCTGCCGCATCCCTGCCTGCGAGCAGACCCGTGAGTTGCTTCAGATCAGCGGGCCGTTGGCCACCACCAGTGCCAACCGCTCTGGAGAACCGGCGAGCATGACTTCAGCAGATGCGTCGCGGTATTTCCCTGATGTCGCTCAACTGGGGCCTCAGCCGTGGTCCCAACCCTCAGGTCAGGCCAGCACGGTGTTGGTCTGGGTTGAGGTCGGACGCTGGCGCTTGGCGCGACGGGGTGCTGTGATTCCTGCAGGGCTTGAGGTGTTCGAGTGATCCCACTGGTCGGGCTCTGCCTGCTGGTGATGACATTGCTTCATTGGGTGTTGGAGCCCCTTGAAGCTCTCTTCACCTGGACGCTTCAACTGAATCTTCTTCCCTGGCTGCTGGGATTGATCCTCATCTGGATCTTTGCGGGTGAAACGGATCGCAGGCCATTTCCCTGATCCAGATCAAGCCGGCTAACGGATTTGAACCGATGGCCTTCGCTTTACAAAAGCGCTGCTCTACCACTGAGCTAAGCCGGCATGGGGGGAATCGTACCTTCGCGTCGTTGGCGATCCAATGCAGGGTCTCCATTCCTGATCAGCCAAAGCACCAGCTCGAGTCGGTTTCGACAACCGCTCTTGGAGAGTGCCCGGCTGATGTGGCACTCAACAGTGCGGTGACTAATCACCAATCGGTGGGCGATGGCTCGGTTCTCGAGGCCTTCAAGCAACAAGAGCACCACCCGCTTTTCAGCAGGAGTGAGGTGATTTAAAGGGCTAAGAGTCAAGCTTGAACAGGTCGCTGCTCAGAGGGTTCCACCCTTGGATGGTTGGGTGATCGGGCGACGGATGGGAAGGTTGGCCACTAGGGCAGTGACGCGGTCTTCCGTCTCCAGGCTCACATCTCCTTCCTCAAGGTCGATCTCCACATAGCGGGCAACCACTTCGAGGATCTCGCGCCGCATCTGCTCAAGCAGCTCCGGATTGAGGTCACTGCGGTCGTGGGCGAGCACCAGCTGGAGACGCTCCCTTGCTGTTTCAGCACTGGCGGGCTGACGGCCCAGGAGTTTGTCGATGAATTCTTTGAGTGTCATCGCCTCAGAAAATCCGGGTTTGCATCAGCTTGCGCATCCTGGCGCGTAGGCCGCGGCGGGCCTGGGATGGATCCATCAGGGGAATGTCTTCGCCCTGAAGCCGTTGGGCGATGTTGCCGTAAGCCTGTGCCGCGGGTGATGCCGAGTCGGTCAGCGTCAAGGGTTCCCCGCGGTTGGTGCTCACAATCACCTGCTCATCTTCAAAAACAAGACCCAGGAGAGGCAGCGCCAGGATGTCGGTGACGTCATCCACCGAGAGCATTTCCTGGTTCGACATCATTTTCGGGCGGACTCTGTTGAGCACAAGCTGCACTGGCTGCACCCCCTGGGTATTCAGCAGTCCGATCACGCGATCAGCGTCCCGAACGGCTGCTACTTCCGGCGTTGTGATCACGACAGCTTCGCGGGCTGCGGCAGCCGCATTCTTGAATCCGTCTTCAATCCCCGCCGGACAGTCGATCAGCACGTAGTCGAACTGGCGCTCCAGCAGCGAAACGATGGCCTGCATGTCCTTGGGGGTCAGCCACTCCAGCATCCGGGGGTTTCCCGCAGGCAGCAGAGCCAGATTGGGCTCCTGCTTGTGTTTCACAAGGGCTTGCTCAAGCCGGCAGGTCTCTGCCAGCACCTCTTGAGCGGTATAAACGATGCGGTTTTCCAGACCCAGGAGCAGATCGAGGTTTCTCAGTCCGAAGTCCGCGTCAAGAACCACGGTTTTGGCTCCTTGGCGAGCAAGAGCGATGCCGAGGTTCGCTGTGGTCGTTGTTTTTCCGACACCGCCCTTGCCAGAACAGATCAGGATGGTTCGGGTCGTCGACACCAGGGTTCTGCTTTGGTGCGGCCAGAATAATCTGGCTTCACGCTCTGACAACGGTGTCAGCGTTTTTGAAAGCTTTGGATGACGGCAGGTTCAATGGCGATCACGCCATCCTTGAGTTCCGCTTGTTCGGCTAAACCAGCCTGCGGCAGATCCTCGGGGCCTCGCGCTACCACGTCGGCAATCCGAAGTTGCAGTGGTCGCAGCTGCAGGGCAACGATTTTCGCGGTCGTCGACCCCTCGCATCCAGCGTGGGCTACACCTCGCAGGCGCCCCCAAATCAGAACATCAGCAGCTGAGCTGATCCGTGCTCCGGGATTCACATCGCCGCAGAGGAGGATGCTCCGGTCACTCTGGAGATGATCGCCGGAGCGGAGTGTGCCCTGGTGGAACAACAGCTCTGTAGGGCCCGCTGGGATCGAATTCGTCTGGGCTTTACGTTTAAAAGATGCGTGCTCAGGGCTTGCGTCCAGGCCAAGCGCTGAGGCACTTACGACGGTTTCCAGCGCTCGGCTTGTGATCCTTCCGAGTTGATGGCCTGCATCGGCAACCAAGGCACATAGGTCCGTTAGATCGGTGCAGCTCAGGATCCAGTCTTCGCAATCGAGATCAACGATCGTTTCGGAGCAACTGTTCAAGAGATCAGGCAATCGATCCCTCCAGTGATCAAGGCGCTGGTCGGGAAGCTTCAGTGTCATGGCTGCTTCACCTTTGCTGATCGGGGCCATTCAACGTCCATTTCTTCCCTGAGCTCGGAACTGATGTCACGGGGGTGAATCAACCAGGACGTCGCCGCAGGTGTGGCCAAACTGGCAACAAGTGGCGATGCCTGTTCCAGAGCCTGGAGCTGACGTCCATCCCACAGGCGCAAGCCGCCTCTGTAGGGGTGGTACCCACGGAGTTGTTGATGACGCAATCCGCAGCACAGTTCCGGGTCATGGCCATGACGATCGGCCAAACGCCTGGCTGTCGCGAGCAGTTGCAGTTGATTAGCCCGGGGGAGATGTTCGACGGCCGTAGCTTTGAGTAGGCGTCGATCTAAAAAACGACCGCTGAGTTCAGCGAGGGGCGCTGGGGCTTCAGATTGCCATCGCTGCAGGTGGTAGCCGGTGCGTTGGTCGTCGTTGGCGAGGAAGTCCTCAAGGCTGATCATGTTCGGTTGCCAGAGCCAGCTGGCCATCACTTCATCAGCCCACACCTGCTCAGGACCAAGCTGTCGTGCCGTCAGGATCAGTTTTTCCAGCAGCCAATTGCACACCACATTCAGCCGGTGGTTGTAGACGCTCCTGTACATCAGATTCCTCACCACCAAGTAGTGCTCAACAGCCATCAGACCTTTGGGGTGAATGGCCATCTCACCATCAGGGGCAAGGGTCAGTGCTCCGAGAATTCGGTCGAGATCCAGCTGCCCGTAGCGGGTTCCAGTGCTGTAGCTGTCGCGCAGGAGATAGTCCAGACGGTCGCAATCCAGTTGGCTGCTGACCAGGTGTTTGACCAATGGGTGTGGGCTGAGGCCATGCTCAAGAAGATCTGCCACCGCATCTGCTGTACCGGATTGATGGCTCTCCAGACATTGACGGATTTTTGGGTGATGCCGGATCACCCGTGCTGACCATTGCTCGTGGCGCAGGCCGAACATTTCCTCGCCGGTATGGCTCAAGGGGCCATGGCCGATGTCATGGAGCAATGCAGCGCCATAGAGCAACCCGCGGTGCTGCTCCAGATCCGGCGCCAACGGCAGCATTCGCTCAAACGCACGTCGCGCCAGATGAAAGACGCCCAGCGAGTGGGTGAAACGACTGGATTCGGCGCTGTGGAAGGTGAGGTACGCCGGTCCCAGCTGCCGAATACGACGCAGGCGCTGAAAAGGCGTCGTATCCACAAGGTCCATCACCATCCCTTCTGCTGGGGCTTGTCGGTCAAGACCGATGCCCCGATGCAGAGGGTCGTGATAGGTGCGCTGGTTCATGCCTCGATGTCGTCTGCGGATTGTTCAAGCAGTGCTTCCATCCATTGCTGCGCTTCGGAGAGCCAGCGGTCGCCATCACCGCCGGGATTCAGTGGCTCCGGATCGGACAGCGCACGATCGGGTGCGATCCCCTGTCCCTGAATATCCCGTCCGCTGGGTGTTACATACCCCGCGACAGTCACCGCAAGTCCGCTGCCGTCACTCAGGTTGGTCAGCGTTTGAATCAGACCTTTCCCAAACGTTTGGCCTCCGAGCAAGGTGGCTCTTTCATTGTCCTGAAGTGCTCCTGCCAGGATTTCACTGGCGCTGGCTGTCCCTCCATTCACGAGGGTGACCATTGGTCCGTCGAAGACCGTCTGGAGACTCGCCTGGATGGTGTCATTAATTCCGTCGCGGTTGCGGGTTTCGACGATGGCGCCACCGGAAAGAAACTCGTCTGCGACTGCTAATCCAGCACTCACCAAGCCACCTGAGTTGTTGCGTAGATCGAGAACCAATCCTTCGATGTCCTTGTTCTGAAGTTCTGCGAGGGCTTCCTTGACCTGTTCAGGTACGCCTTCGCTGAATTGGGTGATTCGCAGGTACCCGAGGGTGTGGCTGCCGTTGCGCAAGCGCCGTGTTCGCACCGGCCTGAGATCAACGCTGCGGCGCTCAAGGGTCAGTTCGTTCGATTCGCCATTGCTGTTTGCCAGAGTCAGAACCACCTGCGAGCCCACGTCTCCCCGCAACGCTGCCACCGTTCCCTCGAGACCTAAATCCACCACCGCTTTGCCATCAACGGACAGCAGCTGGGTTCCACTGGTGATGTCTGCCTCTCCAGCTGGCGAGCCTTCCAGTGCTGAAATCACCACAACGCCATTGCCGCCTTCGTCCGGTCCCAGTTGCAATCCCACACCGCTGAGATTTCCGCTGGTGCTGTTTTTCAGAGCTGCGTAGTCCTCCGGACGGAGCAGCCGGGTGTAAGGGTCTCCCAGCTGAGCGAGCATGGTTTCGATGGCCGCGTAGGCATCGTCACTACTCTCGATGCTGCGTTCCATGGCCTTCTGGCGTTGACGTCGCCAGCGGACCTCATCGAGTTGCTCGGGGTTCCAAAAGCCCTGGTTCACGAGGCGCCAGCTGTCCACCACAAGCTGTTGTGTATCGCTGAGTGCAACGGCTGTGCACACGTTCCCCAGCACCAAAAAGCAGCAAAGAGCAGCTGTGATCAGTTGGCGCAGTGCTCGAAACCCACTGCGCCGCAACCAGTCTGAAAGATCGTTAACAGTTGGATACATCGCGGGGGGTTCGCCTCGATGGCAGAAGCGTGCTCAGTAGACTTTCGCAACTCGAGCCCGCTTGTGCATGGCGAACTCATCACCGGTTTACGACTGGTTCCAGGAACGTCTGGAAATCCAGGACATTGCAGACGACATCGGCTCCAAGTACGTGCCTCCCCACGTCAACATCTTTTATTGCTTGGGTGGCATCACGTTGGTGTGCTTCCTGATCCAGTTCGCGACCGGGTTCGCGATGACCTTCTATTACAAGCCCACCGTCGCGGAGGCTTACAAGTCGGTCGAGTACCTGATGACCGATGTCAGCTTCGGCTGGTTGATCCGCTCCGTGCACCGCTGGAGCGCCTCAATGATGGTGCTGATGCTGATCCTCCACGTGTTCCGCGTCTATCTCACCGGTGGCTTTAAACGCCCCCGTGAGCTCACCTGGGTCACTGGCGTCACCATGGCTGTCATCACGGTGTCCTTCGGCGTGACCGGATACTCCCTCCCTTGGGATCAGGTCGGTTATTGGGCTGTGAAAATCGTCTCCGGAGTTCCCGCAGCCATTCCAGTGGTTGGCGACTTCATGGTTGAACTGCTTCGCGGTGGTGAGAGCGTTGGTCAGGCCACCCTTACGCGCTTTTACAGCCTGCACACTTTCGTGATGCCTTGGCTGCTGGCTGTGTTCATGCTCATGCACTTCCTGATGATTCGGAAGCAGGGCATTTCCGGTCCCTTGTGATCTGCGTTCCTACTGTTCCCTCAACACCTGGACTAACCGATGCACATTCTCAAGAAGCCTGATCTCTCCGATCCCAAGATGCGGGCCAAGCTCGCTAAGGGTATGGGTCACAACTATTACGGCGAGCCCGCCTGGCCCAACGATCTGCTCTACATCTTTCCGGTGGTGATCCTCGGCACCATCGCTTGTGTGGTGGGTCTGGCTGTTCTGGATCCCGCGATGCTCGCCGACAAGGCTGATCCCTTCGCGACACCCCTGGAAATTCTTCCCGAGTGGTACCTCTATCCGGTCTTCCAAATCCTGCGGGTTGTTCCGAACAAACTTCTGGGCATTGCACTCCAGACTCTGGTTCCCCTTGGTCTGATGCTTGTTCCTTTCATTGAGAGCTTCAACAAGTTCCAGAATCCGTTCCGTCGTCCCGTTGCAATGACTGTGTTCCTGTTCGGAACCGTTACCACGATCTACCTGGGTATCGGCGCTGCACTCCCTATCGACAAGTCCCTCACCCTCGGACTTTTCTGATCAATCGCAAGATTTCAGATCTCTTACCCCGACTCATGGAGTCGGGGTTTTTTTGTGCTGATGGATTGGAGCTTGGTTAGTGACCCATGGATTCGTCCAGATTCAGCATCAGGACGTCGTCTGGGTTGACGTGGAGGAAATGGTGCATCAGCAGAAAACCAACGATGGTCCAGGTCTGATAGGTACGTGACTGCTGTCCAACCCATGTCCCTGTCGGTCCGTCGAAGTATTCGGCCCACTGCTGACGGGGCAGTTGGTTGAGATGGCTCCAATAGCACTCGTCCAACAGGGTTTTCATTTGCCCCATCAGCAACACGTCGGCTTGGGGGTTCAGGCGTTCATGGAGAAGGATGGACGCTCCGAAAAACCAGAGCAGGCTCGGCCAGTGGCCGCCGTTGTGATAACTCCATGGCCAGTTTTTGGGATCGGACCCTGTCTTGTTCTCCCACTCCACCCCTTCCATGGGTGGATGACAGATGCGCATCGGCATCTGGGCCATGAGGTGATCCCGGTTGTGCAGAACCAATCGGAACATGGCCCGTTGCTGCGGCGCGGTCAGCAGCCCGAACAGGGATGCCAGTGAGTTTCCCAGGGAATAGAAGCGGAAATCCGGTCGTCCGGTTCGCATGTTCCCGATCATGTAACCGCCTCGGTTTTCGAGCCAGTCCTGCAACCAGTCCGGGATGACCTGCGGTTGAACGTTGAACTCGTTCTGATGCTGGTTGTCTCCGTACTGCTCCGTCGGACGTCGTCGAAGCACTTGCATGGTTTTACTGGTGACCCAGTAGTGCTTCAGCAGGAACTGCCGCAAGTCATGGGTCCATTGCCGGCTTAAGCGCAGCCGTTCTCCTAAAAGAACACTGTTCTCCTGGCGTTGGCACAGCTCCATCAGTCCCACGCAGCTGCGGAGTGCAGCAAAGAGCAACACTTCCACCTCCAATGGAGCACCCCATACGTCCATGGGGCGGTCAATCATGAAGGCGCAGTCCGGAACGAACAGCACCGGTGTTCCCTCGAAACTTGGGTGAAGAACGAGATCGAGCAGCAGTTGCAAACCACGCTGCACCTCAGGACTTCGACCGAAATCCGTGTCTCCACTTCGCTTGACGTAGATCCAGCAAAGAATCGGCCACCACAGGCTTGCATCCACTGAGGTGATGCGACCGATTGAGCGTTGGCCGTAGTCCGCAACGAGTTCCCCTTCCTCTTCAACGAAACTGGTGGGAAAGACACCGCGCGTTTGAACACTGGTGCTTTGCAGGTGAAGGCTGACGCTTAGAAACTGCTTCACGATGGCGAAGCGGCCTTCCAGCATCAGATAGATCATCACGGGAACGTTGTCCCGTAGGAAGATTTCTCCGTAGTTGAGAGCTTCGTCAGAGCGACGATGCTCCATCGCCGCAACGCTGCCGGCGAGTTCTCCTTGTACGCCGATCAGCGTGGCTTCGAAGTGTTCACGTGCTTTTTGCAGCACCTGGTCTTCGTTCGAATTGGGGCGGAAACGCTGGCTCTGTTCGGTGAAGCGCGTTGGCATCGCGGTGACCTCCATCTGAAACGTAGTTCTTGCAATGGGTTTCGCCAGTGGAAGCAACTCTTCAGATCTGAATACGACGTGCCTGTTGCGCGAGTGTGAGCTGTGGTGTTATGGTTTTGTCTTGCGCGGGAGCCGAGAGGCGAGCGCG
>NZ_UCNW01000007.1 GCF_900474185.1 Synechococcus sp. UW69
GACTTAACTTCAAGTCAGCTGCAATCCATGACCACTGGAGTGGATGCTTGATGGGTTAATTAGGGAATCCTGACGTCTGTTGGCTGAAAGCAATACAAAACCCGCAAGGGAAAAGCAGGGAGCGTTGTTGTCGCTATCCATCTCCCGACAAAACATTCACCCCGTCAGAAATGGCGGGGTTTTTTATTGCTTGAACAGAGCGGGGAACACTCATGGCAGTCACGTCTTACCCATGCCTCAAGACACCCGCATTGCCCTGTTCCTGATGGGGGAACTGGTTGCAGCCCTACGCGCCAATGACCCTGACCTGTTCAAGCGTTGGCTCTATGGGGGCATCGAAGACCTTGGAGAGCCTGCAGTGACTGAGCTTTTGCTGGACTGGCTTGACCCGTTTTTGACCGTGGAAGAACAGGACAGGCTGCTGGGTTGGCACTTGGGAAGTGGGGGCGTTAGTTGTTAAGGGAAAGTGTTGAAATTTTAGTTGACAGCCAAAGAAGCAAATAGCAATAAATATTAAAAAAAACTGGTGGTACAAATCGATCGGATTTTTGTTTCCGGTGTTGCCATAGAAGGATTCAAGCTGCACATTATGGATTGATCGTCATCTGAACATAGTGGCCGACCCCAAGAATCTCAGTAATCCAGATTTTTTTGGAGAATATTCTGTACAGACTTCTGACCCACTATCAGCAGACTGGCAAGTCATAGAAGACGACGGAAATGTCACAGCCTTCATTGGAGGGGACGGCAATATTTATGCTGGCAATAAAGATGGATCAAAGAATTTTAGGTTGAGAAGAAAAAATGGTGGTGGACTAAGAAACGATCAAAACGGCTGGAAAATTATCGCACTTGATAGGATTAACGAGAAAAATACGGGCATATATCAGAATAGTAAAAGTGGTCTTTTGCAAGAAATAAAATTCGACAGTAACTGGCGGGTTATAAGTAGATCAAATTCTTTTACTGCCGAATCAGAGAAAGGGCAGGATGTTGAAACGAACTTCAATCAATACTTGGGTTATTTTTCGGATGATGGTGATTCAACGCCACTCGATAATTCAATCCTTGCCACCGGTTGGCAGAGAAGGGATAGAAACTATAGACACCAATGGTCACTTAGGAATACGGGTCAAAGAAGTGGGTATCGTGCTGGCAAGGATATTGAAGCGGATGCAGTATTTAACAAATATTCTTACCCAAGTTTAGGGATTAACCATGACAAGGCTTGGAGACAGAATTTGGTCGCGATCCTTGACACTGGAGTTAATTATCGTCACTCTGATCTTTCGCAAAATCTAGCAAGGTGGAGTAATTCTGAACCACTAGATGGCCTAGATAATGACAAAAATGGCTTTGTTGACGATATCGCGGGCTGGGACTTTGTCGGTAATGACAACAATGCGAATGACGAATCAGGACATGGTACGCATGTTGCTGGAATCTCAAATGCAGCTGCTAATGGCACCGGAATCGTAGGATCAAATCCTGGAGGATACTACTTGCCTGTAAGAGTTTTAGGAAGGAATGGAGGATCAACTGCAAATGTAATTAGAGGAATCAATTATGCACGAGCCAGAGGGTCAAAGGTTATTAATATGAGCCTTGGAGGCAGTGCATATTCCAAGGGAATGTATAATGCAATTAAATCGGCAGGCAATGCCGGAGCATTGGTTATAGCTGCTGCAGGAAATGAATTTCAAAATATAGATAAAAACCCAGCATACCCTGCTGCTTACAACCTAGGTAATATCATCTCAGTGGCAGCATCTGATCCTACTGATTGGTTTGTTCATCCGAAGAACTGGGGATGGGGTACAAACTATGGCCGTCGGAGTGTTGATTTATTAGCACCTGGTCAATCGATTCTATCCGGTCGCCATTATTCAACTTCTGGTCTTATTGAAAAAAGTGGTACATCTATGGCAGCACCTCTAGTCGCAGGTGCAATTAGTTTTTTCTGGGCCAGAAATCCCGACATGAAATGGGATCAAGTTAAAAAAAGAGTTCTCAATAGAGTAGACAAGATACCTGACGCATCAAAATTTACAGTTAGCGGTGGCAGGTTTAATTTTCGGAAGCTGATGGGTGGTATTAAGCCAACTAGAAATTATGAGGCGGACGAACGTTCAACGATCCATGAAATTGATTCATTCGAGTCATTTGAGGGAGATCCATTGATCGAGTATGTACCGACAATCACAAAGTCAAATGTTGACTCGATTGACCATGGTCAAATCACCGACAAAGTCATAACTTTTTTTGATGGCGATGTTGATGAGCGCAAGGAAAAATTCAATAAAATAAAGGATTTTCTTTCGAGTAGTTCTAGGTTTTCGGATCATGTCTCAAGGATTGAACTCATGGATTCTTTGGAGTCTTCAATTGGGGTACTTGATTTTAGGGATAAGCTGTCATCGACGCAGCGACATGACCTTATTCAAACTGTAATTAGTAATGGGTGGGTATCCGAATTCGAAATGGATTCAAATGTTGCTGCATTCTGATTTATTTCAAGCCATAGATATTCTACGACTTATTTTGGCTTGGAAAATCTCTTTACGTGATTATTGTTAGAAATGCAGAGTTTTGAGTTTCACGACTAATTTTCTGACTCTTTAGTCCGAGTGCCTAACCCCGTCAGCAATGGCGGGGTTTTTTATTGCTTGAACAGAGCGGGGAACACTCATGGCAGTCACGTCTTACCCATGCCTCAAAACACTCGCATTGCTCTGTTCCTGATGGGGGAACCGTGCGAAGAATGAATTAATAATATTCTCGATATCTTCAAGTCGTCGTATGAGCCAAAGCAACAAGCTTTCAGGCAAAAGATAGATTCAGAAGAGTGTTTTTGGGGGCGACACTTTGCGGCATTTACCTTGCGAGACTCTGACCTTGTGATCACTTAAATTTTTGGCGTAAAAATAGTAATCACCATTTGTGCGATCGATACCATGAGTCCTCTTTTCTCCCCCGTCAATTCGTCGATTAGTAAAATGATACGCATCAGGCTCAATGGTTAATTTCCACTGGGACTCATGATCACTGTAACTACCAAGCCTGATGCCATCGATTATAGTCATTATTGTTGCTTTGTTGTATTTCGGATGAATGATTATCTCGTACGAAGTGATTTTATCGTTCTCTAATTTGCAAGACAAATAAATCGGAGCAGCGCTCGCAGGTAATACGAGTCCAGCCATAAAAATGAAAAACACCAACTGACGCATGGGTTGGGTGAAACTGCTAGAACTAGATTGATCTATTTTTCCACTCGTTGCAACTTACACGTCATAAATCAAGCTAAAACCACAATACCCCTATGTCGTGCATTGCAGTCATGAAATGAGACTTCTGCAAGTAATCGCTCCTGCCACCGCTATTGCCGTCCTTTCTCCTCTCGCTTTGGTAGGAGATGTGTCTCAGGCTCAAAATCTTCGTCGTCCTATACCTCCTTGTCACGTGCTGAGACTATCGGTCTCTCCAGATAAAGAGTGTTTCGACGATGTCGATCGAGATGGGAAGTTCCAATACAACCGTGGAGATCGGGCATGCGATGCAAAGTCTTGGGTGCGGCATGAGTGGAGCCTGAATTAAGGATCTACTTAGCAGTGCAGCGGCTCTGGCACATACAGCAGTCATGCCATTACCAAGGCGTTCCTAGGAGCGTCTACATGGATGCGAGACGAGCCACCAGCATGGGCTTTCGCATTAAGTACCAGCACCATCAACGCTGTGTAGGTGATGCGCTGGTGCTCACTCCACTCCTCTTCAGTGAAGCCACCCTCACGGTGCAACCTGATGCCTTCCTCGTGATGCTCTGCAATCGCCGCCATGTCACTGGTCAAATCAGTGGGCGCTGCAGACATGCGGGCATCAATCGCAAGGCTTCACGGTAACGCTGGTGATTTATTGCGCCACCGTTAGCCTGTGTGGCATGTAAACGCGTCACTGCGTGGGTTCAGTCGAACACCTCAGACAACATCAATACGCCGTCCCTCAGGGGCAGGAACCACTGGGCAAGAGCCCATTAACCGTGCGCATCTATGCCAGCGATCACGACGCCATCAAAGCGATGGGCAAGGCAGGCGGTCTGTTCGTTCGCAATGCCATCAGGAAGGCGCTGCAAGAACAAGCCCAACAACAGCAATGACCAGCAAGCAAGGGGTGCTTAGTCGTCCCACTTGGCTCCCTTCGAAAGATTCTCAGCAGCAGTAAGGATCTGAAGGTTGTCGGGATGGTGTTCCCCTCCTGCGGCAAGAGGCTTGATGTGATCGACATGGTGCTCTACCCCTGTTTCTCGTGTCCTCCTTCGGCACTCTTCGTAGATCTCTTCAATACGCCTCTTCTCACTGAAAGAAAGGGTTCTGGGATAGGCACCTCGTCTCATCGCACCCCTTAACCGCTGGTCCGCCTTTCGGCACATCACACACTCACTGTTCCTGGTGTGTCTGACACCCCCGTGCTTCATCGCACAGTCCTTACCGACATAGGTAGGCAGACCCCTCCTCTCTGCCTCCGCAGCCCCAAGAGCAGGTTGCTGGTTTGCGATACGCAGTGCCTCTGCTCTGGTCTCTTCTTCCTTCTTCTTCTGACGAGCCTTTTGTAGAAGCTCTGTCTGGCTTGGCCCCCTTGGGACATAGGGCCTTGGCCTTGGGGAGTAAGCCTTCCTGGGAGCCGGAACCCACCTTTCCCGAATACCCCTGTCGTTGATGAAAGACCCAGTGTTCTTACGCCTATTACGGGCAGGGCACCTCTTGTATGCCTCGTAGTCAATTGAGTAGCCCGCTAAGTGAGTCATAGGCACCCCGTTGCATCCACAGATGCAGTCCCCAACAGGTCTTCGGAGAACTCCCTCTTGGTTTGAAGTTGGTGGTCCGTATTGGACGCCAGGTTTTAGAGCTGCGTTCCCCTGGTAAGTCGATGGGGTGGGTCTTGGCTTCTGCGCGGCGTCCTTCGTTGAAGTGAAGGGTCGCTTGCTCCACTTATCCAGTAGGGAGAAGACCCAACAGATACCGAGGAGGAGGAGAAGGGTGCTTACGACTTCCATGCCCGGATTCAACCATCGCTACGACTGGGACCACCTCCCTCACTTGGGGGATAAGCAGCAGCAGTAACCGACCACAGGTGGTCCGTCTTTGGCGCACCCTTTGGCACAGCGGGGCAGAAATGCACTGCCTGACTGCCTGGTGTCTTGCTAACGCAGCAATTACACGTCAATTGCCTGCTGATTCCATAGGTCAGCCATGTGGGGGGCGTTCATGACTTAGCTGAGCCAGTGGTGGAGGAACTGCTGTTGGACTGGCTGTATTCGTTCCTGACGGCGGAAGAGCAGGACAGGCTGACGGGTTGGCACCTGGGGGTGAGCCTCTAACCAGATGGGGGATGCGAATCGATGAAATCAGCCTGAACAATCACTCGGATGGGGGAGGTGCTTCAGCGCCGTTTCAAAGACCTTGTCTTCAGACGAATCGAACTGATGAAAGGTCTGCATCGCACTGTTGCTTCTGGCTTGGTTGGTGGCGTCACAGGTGCCCTGATGGGTGCCACCGCGTTCCTCGCGGTGGATGTCCTTATGCCTTCGACTGCTGAAGCCGCTTGCTACAGCGAACAATGCAACCCCTATTCGGAGTATCAAAACCCGTACTCGGAGCATCAAAACCCGTATTCCAAATATCAGAACCCGTACTCGAAATATCAGAACCCATACAGCTCTGATTACATCCCGAGCTGCAAGAAAACAGGTGCTTGCTAAATCCCCGCCAGTAGGGACAGAAGGGAGCTTCCGTAAACCAACCAGATGGGGGATGGAACCCGCTGATTAAATCCCTCGGATGGGGGAGGTGCTTCCCAGCTGGAACGGAGATGGTGTGTTCACGGGGCGAGAGCCTCACAACACACAGGAATCAAATGAAAAACAAAGCAGTCGCTATTTTTGCTGGTGTAGGACTTATCGCCGCCATTGGCCTTGGAGCCAGCCTCAGTCAACAGACTCAAGACACGCTTAAAGCTGACAACCTGCGTGACGCCGAACGCTGCATCAACGTTCACAACTCAGACGCCATCAAAGGCACCACTACTGCCTGTGACCGCGTCAAGACCAAGTACCTGAGCGAAGAGCAACAAGAGCAGTACGCCGTTGCCTACGTCAAGCACAAAGAGGTAAAGGCCAAAAAAGCTGCAGAGGCAAAAGAAAAGGATTCTAAAGAGGCAAAGGCCAGGCAGGAACGCTTGTCAAGACAAAGAGCTGAGCGTGAAGCCCGTGGCGAGTGGACCTATTCCGGATACATCGACGATGCCACTGGTAAGCGTGCCAAAACCGCAAGGCTGACCAGCAAGAACAGCATGAACTTCGGCTTCCCTTACTCAGGGACTCAGTACGGTCGATTCACTGTTCGCAACCACCCTCGTCATGGCGTCGATGCCTTCTTGCAGATTGATCAGGGGCAGCTGCTTTGTGACAACTATAGCAACACCTCTGTTCTGATTCGCTTTGACAACGGTCCTGCTACCCGTTACGGCTGCCAAGGCGCCGCTGATCACAGCTCAGAGATTGTCTTTATTCAAAACGTGGCTGGTTTAGAGGCACGCATGAAGACCGCCAAAAAGATGTACATCACCGTTTCCGTCTACCAGGAAGGCTCACGCACTTGGGAGTTCAACGTGAAGGGCTATGACCGCTCGAAGGTCTAATTCAAAAATAGTTTTGTCGGGAAGCCTGAAGTCTTCGGACTGAAAGCAATACAAGACCCGCAAGGGAAAAGCAGGGGGCGTTGATGTTGTCGCTATCCATCTCCCGACAAAACATTCACCCCGTCAGCAATGGCGGGGTTTATTTATGCAGGGGGGTAGGTGTCAGCTCGCAAAATAAGGCCTGTTACTCTCGCTAATATGGGATAAAGTCTGTTCAACAAATGCCTCGAGATGTTGATTCTATTTTCTTTTAGAGACAAATCCATCGGCAAGAGTAATTAAGACAAACGGAACATCGCCTGGGGCTCATAAATGCGGGCTTACCCTTAATTCAAAAGGGACTGTCAATGAGTAGATCTGCAGGGCATTATACGGGAAGTGTTGACTTGGGTCCATTCAGCCATTTTGTCGATGTAAACGGTATTAAGATTGTCTCCATGGGTAATGTTGGAGGTCAGCAAAGCGTAGATAAGCAATTTGTGTTAAAGGCTGCTCGTGTTGTCCAAGAATTGCTATCCAATACAGGTTCAATCATTGATTCAGGCAAGCAGAATGAGTTGATTTCATACTTATCCGACAATGAAGTCATTCAGCGAGTAGGAGTTTCCTCTTATGACAGTTACAAGCCCGATCTAAGCGAAGAGACTGGGTGGGATGAGCTTATGGACTCTACGCTGAATACTGACTTTATATGGCAAGTAGATTCAGAGTCTGGCAATACACAAGCTACAGAAGTGATTGAACACATACTGCATACCATCACCAGGTTCGGTTTGTCCGGAGTCTACGAGAAAGAGTTCGATTACAATTCAAGGGCAAGTAGCATTACTAAAGCCTACGAGGAAGCCATAGACAACGGTGTTTACAGTACTGAAAATTATTCAGGTGGCGATCAAAGTGATCCAGAATTTCAGACAATGCTCAAGCAGGAATATCTTTATTGCTTGATTTACGCTAATTGGGGGATGATACAAACTCATGTAGATGGTGGTTCCCTTGCTCCCGAATGGTCTGATTCCCATTTAAGTAGTCTATCAATTGAAAGAGATAATCCATTGGGGCAGAGTCTTTTTGATGAATATATTTCGGCCGTGATCTCAAAGCCAAGTGAAAGAATTGTTAATCTTCAGTTTGAAGACTTTGGTGATGGGATCGAGCTTTATACCCCAGACGGCATCGATCGTAAAGGTGATGATTATTCAAACGATATAAAAGGAACTAACGGAAAAGATGTATTGACAGGAGGATCTGGAGACGACACTTTGGCCGGGATGAGAGGCGGAGATAGCTTGAAAGGAGGTTCTGGAAATGATGTCCTGAAAGCAGGCAATGGACGCGACACTATTATCGGCGGAGCTGGTGGTGACACTCTTTATGGGGGATTTGGACTGAACACGTTTGAAGATGAAGCCGATGGAGCAGTTGATAGCTTGTATTTCAAGAGCGACCAATGGGCAGAGAACTGGATATATGGTGATGCTGGCAATAGCCCCAATGGCGAGAAAGCAGACAAGATCACTGAATTAGATAGCTTTGATAGAATCTATGTTCAAGGGGTTGAAAGCAATGAGTTGAACTTTGGCAACGTGAGTCATCAGAGTAATCTTGGAGAGACGCTGAGTGGGATTGGAATTTATGCCTCAGGAGTACTAGAGGCGGTTTATGTGGGAGACAACTTAAGCATTAGTCAACTAGAATCAATGACTCAAGGTATTATTTAAATAATAGAGTCTGAGGAATAGTTGCAGATATCTCTGTTGACGGGATTGATGCTATTGACTTCATAAAGACATTAGGGTTTCTAAAGTCGCTTTGACTTGTCATGATTATATTCAGAGAAAGTGTCTGGCGGTTTTGACTCAAAATAATCAAACTCCCTATAGAAGTCAGCAGTCTTTGGTTGATGTGCAATGGGGTGAAGCGCTTCATAAAAATGCATTGCTTAACACTGGACTGCGCTCTGAGTTGCCAGTTCGTTGGTCGGGCGATGAACAGTATGAAACGGCAGGAAAAACAACAATTACTTTTAGCTTCATTGGGAAAACATCGATTTTGGGCTATGGAGATGATGTCAATGAAATCATCAAACCAACTCACGATTTTAGTCAAAAGCAGAAAAATGATATTCGCAAAATATTTGATAACTTGGAATCCTTTGTCAATATCAAGTTTCAAGAAGTCACTGATTCAACAACCGTTGGCACAATACGAATAGGCTTTAATACCATCACGGATGAGCAGGGAAATTTTAGGCCTGGTATTTATGCCACTGCAGATCCCCCAAGCACTAAAACTAGAGGTGGAGATATTTGGTTCAATCAAAATTTTTCTGAAAGTAATTTCTCTGGCGGCCTTGTGGAACGAGATGGACTAGCTGCCAATGGGGAGACCCCAACTGCTAATTCAGTAATGGTTCATGAAATACTTCACTCTCTAGGGTTAGAGCATCCTGATAATCCCAATTACCCTATACCCGATACCGTCCGCAATTGGGAACATACCGTACTATCTGATGAATACTCTCACGATGCAAGTTTTCTGTTGAATGGGCGTGAATATGGTGTCAGTTCAACCCCAATGCCATGGGATATTTCTGGATTGCAGCATCTCTATGGCGCAAACCAAACGACCAATTCTGGCGATACTATTTATACGTTTGATAGCTCAACACCTTTTTATAAAACAATTTGGGATGCAAGCGGGGATGACACCTTTGATTTTCAAAATTTCGATGATGGCCTATCTGTGTATATCAAGGGAGGGGAGTTGTCGACATTGTCATTTGATGTAGCTGATTCTAGGTGGTCAAACAAGCAGCACGGAAATCTCGGGGTAGCATTTGGATGCAGGATAGAAAATGTATTTCTTGGCTCAGGAGACGATTATGCAAAAGGGAATGATTATTCAAATGTTCTTAAAGGTGGTGAGGGAGAGGATACTTTGAAAGGATCCGGAGGCAAAGACCTCCTCTATGGAGGCTCGGGAAATGATGACCTAAGAGGCAGTACGCACGGTGACACAATCTTTGGTGAAAGT
>NZ_UCNW01000010.1 GCF_900474185.1 Synechococcus sp. UW69
CAAGCCGTTCACTTAAAGTGGATCTGAACGGCTTGGCCCGGCCCGAAAAGGCGCTATACTACTGGATATCCAGACAGTATGGTGCCTTTTTTCATGAGAAAGAAATCTTGCCAGAAGGATTGGCCGCGAGTTCCTGAGAGGTTTGAGGGGATTCAAGTTAACGGCTGCGGGGCACCAGATTGCGAGAACTTTGGTCTCTCACCGGCCCCGAAGGAAAGAATACCCAAGGAATCTAATAGAGAAACGGATGATCGTCAAATTCCGGAAATGCCGGAGCCCTTCAGAATTCAGGGAACGGGTCTAAATTCTGCCTCCCTGACCTGCAAATCCTGCGAAGCTCGAAAACAAGCCGGTGAGTATTCAGGAAGCATTACCTCGGCCCTTAAGAGTAACCAGGCTGTTGCTCAAGAGCTTCATCGAATCAGCCGATATCTGTCAGGTCCTGATTTAAATTGCCCCAACGGTTGCACATGCGACGGCGGCGAAATAAAACGACGCGGGAAAACAGCCTCGGGTTCTCAACGCTATCAATGTCTTTCATGCCGGAAGACATTTACACCCAAGAAAAGAAACCGCAGCCACCGGAGACCAGAGACGAACAAGCAGTTCTTCAAGCTCCTAGTTAATCGCGTACCTTTACGCCGCATCGCTGAAATTCTGTCTATCCATCCAAAAACACTCTACGGGAAAATAGATTTCCTGCACCGTCAGTGCCTCGACTTTGCTAGTCGGCGAGAAATTGAGCTGAAGAAAATGGATCGTTCTCGCCTTTATCTGGCGACAGATCGTCAGGTGCAAATCAGCAACTGGACGCAACGAAAAGACAAACGAAATTGTGAGGTTTACGGAATCGCTACGGCCTGTCTCCGAACCGGTTATGTGTTCGCCTTCAATTTCAATTTTGATGCGAGCGTTGATCAAGATCAGATAGAAAAACACGCCATCGAGATTGGTGACTATGACCGCCCCAAGCACCATCGCAATTACGCAAGGGTGTGGCTGAAGCAGGAGTTTGCAGACGCCACCAAGCGCTCCTCTCGCCGCACAGAGCAACTGGCAGCGGGGTCCTTGGCGGAAGAGGTGCAGCGCAAGGCTGCTTTTGATAGCGCCGTTAATGTGAGTGGATCATCTGAGGATTTTGATTCCACAACGCGTCTTCCAGCCAAGGGCGTCTTGATTCACAACGAATACACCATGACAGCGCATTTCTTCCTGTTAAGGCAGTTACTGGATTCTGTCGGACGAACTCGATTTTATATGGACCAGGACACAGGGATGCGAGGTGCTTATATTGCGGCATTTCGCGACAAGATACTGGACGGGGAGTCTGATGGTTTTTTGATCAGGGCAAGCAAAGATAAAACCGTAGATGCTAAACGGCAATTAGTCCGAGATGCTCAGGAATTGATCAGTGAATATGCAGGTGCCTCCTTCCAGAAGATGTCGCGGAAGGAGAGAAAAGAAGTCATCAATCGAATGTTGATCGACCGAATTCAAAAACCACTGTCATTCCCGAATTCACCCGAAAAATGGGTTCAATATCCGGAAGCCACCATGGTGGAATCCGAAAAGATGATTGCGGCCATCACCAGGACCGACCGCTATTCTCTGGATCATCAAGCGAGTCTTCTTCAAATGGGGTCACTGCACTCGGTAGATCGATTCTTTATGCAGATCCGGAGAGCCATAAGCTGTTTTGAGCGACCATTTGGATCTGGAACCAGTGGGCGACGCGTCTGGTACGGTTACTCGCCATATAACCCGGACAGGTACAGTCAGCTTGGCGATATCTACCGAGTTTATTACAACTACTGCAAACCGAATGACAAAGGCAAGACTCCTGCGATGCGCCTGGGTCTTGCAAAAGGCCCAGTGGACTTAGAAAAGATCATCTATCTGGACAAATACACCAAGGTCAGCTCATAAAAAAGGGCCGATGGAAATATCCATCGACCCTCTTGCTACCCGGTCCGGCCAACCCAGATCCACTTTAAGTGAACGGCTTG
>NZ_UCNW01000012.1 GCF_900474185.1 Synechococcus sp. UW69
GCCTCGAGGCCCGTGTTGGCGAACTGGAAGCAACCCAGTTCTCCACCACCACCAAGCTCAAGGGTGTGACCAACTGGGTCTTTGGTGCAGTCAAGGCTCATGGCCGTGGCAGCGACGAGTTCGAGGCCCACTCCGGCGGTACCTCCTTCAGCTACAACCTGGCGCTGAACCTGGAGACCAGCTTCACCGGTAAGGACCTGCTCTATACCCGCCTGCGTGCGGGCAACATGGCCAACGTCTACGGCTCCGGTGTCGAAGGCATTGGTCGCTCCGGCCTGTTTGCCCAGGAATACGGCATCGACACTGGCAACACTGTCATTGTTAACCGCCTGTACTACAGCTTCCCCATCGGTGAGGAGTTCACCGTTGTCGGTGGCCCCATGGTCCGTATGGACGACATGCTGCCGGTGTGGCCCAGCGCCTATCCGTCTGACATGACGTACGACTTCTTCACCTACGCCGGTGCGCCTGGTGCTTACAACCTGGCCCTCGGCGCTGGTGCAGGTGTGTACTGGAAGTCCAACGACTTCAGCGTGTCCACCAGCTACCTGTCGGTGAACGGCAACGAGAGCGACCCCAACTCGGCTGGCATCGGAACCGATGGTTCAGCCTTCAGTGCCACCACTCAGATTGCTTACGCTCCTGAGAACTGGGGTATTGCTGCTGCCTACACCAAGGCTTCCAGCGATAACGGTGTCGGCCTCTACATCGGTAATGGCAACCTGCAGGCTGTCGGTGCTTCTTACCTTGGTGCACAGTCCAACTCTGTTGGTCTGAGTGCCTGGTGGACCCCTGAAGATTCCGGTTGGGTTCCTTCGATCAGTGCCGGTTATGGCGGTACCTGGCTCTCCTACGATGACGGAGACGACTCTGCCTACACCAACTCCTGGTACGTGGGTCTCGAGTGGGACGACGTCTTCCTGGAAGGCAACTCCTTCGGTATGGCCGTTGGTCAGCCCACCTACGTTGTCTCCATCGACGACGATGCCTACGACGAAGGTGCAGGCTACGCCTGGGAATTCTTCTACAAGTTCCAGGTCACCGACAACATCACCGTCACCCCGGCCATCCACTACCTGAGCAAGCCCTTCCCTTCTCAGAACTCCAATGGCATGAACGCCATGAGTGGCCTGGTCAAGACCACCTTCAAGTTCTGATCACTGGTTTTGAGGCTCCTTATGGAGTCTCAATCCATTCAGATTTTCCAGCTCTCCACTTCGGTGGGGAGCTTTTTTTGCGGCTTAACCCTTTGTAGATGGTCTTAACCGATACCTAAACAACTCTTGAGTTGCCCTTACTGCCAGGGCGAAGTCGTGCCCATAGCGTGAGGCCGCTGGCATGTCTTGCCGGCACTTTTCTCTTGGTGTGAGAACCCAAATGAAGCTTTTCCAGCAACTGCTGGTGGCTCCTGCTGCCCTTGGCCTTCTGGCCAGTGGCGCAAATGCCGCCGAGCTGAACATCAACGGCGTTTCTGATTACGCCTCTTCCGCTGATCAGGTGACCAGCGTCACCCAGTTCTCCGACGTCTACCCCACCGACTGGGCCTATCAGGCTCTGGCGAACCTGGTGGAGCAGTACGGCTGCGTGGCTGGCTACCCCAACGGCACCTTCCGTGGCAACCGGGCCATGACCCGCTACGAAGCGGCTGCCCTGTTGAACGCTTGCCTCGACCGGATCACTGAAGTGACCGACGAGCTGCGTCGCCTGCTCAAGGAATTCGAAACCGAGCTGGCCATCCTCAAGGGTCGCGTTGACGGCCTCGAGGCCCGTGTTGGCGAACTGGAAGCAACTCAGTTCTCCACCACCACCAAACTCAAAGCCAAAACCGTCTGGGTCGCTGGTGCGACACGCGCCAAAGGTGACAACTACAACACCGGTGGCGAGAAAGGTGCACGTGATGCCTACAACGCTGATTACGGCGGCTTCTCCTTCAGCTACGACCTCCGTCTTGGCCTGAAGACCTCCTTCAGCGGTAAGGATCTGCTCTACACCCGCCTGCGTGCGGGCAACATGGGCGACACCAGCGTGTGGGACGGCAACGGCGTCAGCCTGAACAAACTCGACACTGCTGCTCCTGGCGGCAACATCGTCGAGATTGATCGTATCTATTACCGCTTCCCCCTCGGCGACAGCTTCACCATCCAGGTCGGTCCTCTGACCCGGAACACCGAGATGATGGGCTACAAGGCCACGGCTTACGCCAAAGGCGGCACCAAAATCCTCGATTTCTTCGGTGGTTCCCTGGGTACCCCCGGCGTCTGGAACAAGGAAACCGGTGGTGGCTTCGGTGCCGTCTACAGCAACAAGAAGCAGGTGGAGAAGGGCAACCCCTACTTCACCGTCGCTGCGAACTACGTTGCTGATTCCGGTGAGGCCAATGACAGCAACCCCAACACGGGTGGCTTCATGACCGACAACTCCGAAGGCAACATCACCACTCAGATTGCCTATGGCAACAAGCAGTGGGGCTTTGCCGCCGGTTATCGCTACGGCCAGTGCGGCGCCAAGTTCCGCACCGGTACGGAGTACGCCGTTGGCGACAAGTTCGGCACACCTTGCACCGTTACTAACGCTGATGGTGAAAGCGTGCGATCCGGTGCACAAAGCAACAGCGTCTCGCTGCATGGCTTCTGGCGTCCCGAAGATTCTGGTTGGATGCCTTCCATCAGCGCTGGTGTGGGTAAGTCCTTCCTGAGCGGCAATAGCGATTGGGATGACGCCACCAACAAGCGCGGCATGGCCAGCTGGATGGTGGGCCTCACCTGGAACGATGTCCTTCTTGAAGGCAATGCTCTGGGTTATGCCGTGGGTCAGCCCCAGTTCGTCTACGACGTCGAGGATGGCTTTGTGGCTGATGGCGGTTACGCCATGGAGCTCTGGTACAGCTTCCAGGTCACCGACAACATCCAGATCACCCCAGCCATCTACTGGCTCAGCCGTCCCTTCGGTGACGAAACCCAGAACGTCAACGGCGACTACAAGTCCCTCGGCGTCTTCGGTGGCCTGGTTCAGACCACCTTCAAGTTCTAATCACTTGGCCTGACCTTGGTTGGGCCATCAGAACAGCTTTCCTCACACACACACCAAGCCCTCCCCTTTGGAGGGCTTTTTTTATGGTTGTTCTGTGGGCAAGCTGCAGCTATGAGCATTGCTCCTGACATCACCGCCTTGATCGGCGGCACGCCCCTGGTGCGCTTGAACCGCCTGCCCCAGGCTTGCGGCTGCCAGGCCGAGATCCTGGCCAAATTGGAGAGCTTCAATCCCTCGGCCTCGGTCAAAGACCGCATCGCCAGCGCCATGGTGCTGGAGGCAGAGCAGGCCGGCACGATTGTTCCCGGCGAAACGGTGCTGGTGGAACCCACCAGCGGCAACACCGGGATCGCCCTGGCCATGGTGGCGGCGGCTCGGGGCTACCGGCTGATTCTGACCATGCCGGACACGATGAGCACCGAGCGTCGGGCGATGCTGCGGGCCTATGGCGCTGAGCTGCAGCTCACTGACGGTGCCCAGGGCATGAACGGGGCGATTGACCTGGCCAAGGAGTTGGTGGCGGAGATCCCCAACGCCTATCTGCTCCAGCAGTTCGACAACCCCGCCAATCCAGCCGTGCATGAACGCACCACGGCCGAGGAGATTTGGCGCGATACGGAGGGCCAGATCGATGCTTTTGTGGCAGGGGTGGGAACCGGTGGCACGATCACCGGCTGTGCCCGGCTGCTGAAAGAGCGTCAGCCGCAACTCCAGGTGATTGCCGTCGAGCCTGAGGCCAGTGCCGTGCTGTCTGGGAAGCCTCCAGGAGCCCATCGCATTCAGGGGATCGGGGCCGGTTTTGTTCCTGCGGTGCTGGAACTGGATCGGATTGATTCGATCCTCACGGTGAGCGATGAGGAGGCGATGCAGGTGGGACGGCGACTTGCCCGGGAGGAAGGTCTGCTCTACGGCATCAGCAGTGGAGCAGCCATGGCAGCGGCCCTCCGCGTTGGCCAGGATCCCGCCATGGCGGGCAAACGGCTGGTGGTGATGCTGGCTAGTTATGGCGAGAGATATCTCTCAACACCAATGTTCAGTGCTGCTTCGCAGCTTCCCGCCCGGAGGGATGGCCAGCTGTGAGCGACCCCTATGCCGTGCTTGGCGTCAGCAGCATCGCCAGTAACGCTGAGATCAAAGCTGCCTATCGCCAGCTGGTGAAGCAGCACCATCCCGATGCCGGCGGCGACGATCAGCAGATGCTGGCCCTCAATGCCGCCTGGGAAGTGCTTGGCGATGCCGAGCGCCGGAAGGCCTTTGATCGCTCGCGGCCCCAGCCGGGGCGTGCTGAATCGCCGGCGGATCTACGCCGTGCCAGCCGTGCCCACGAGCGCTCTGTGGCGGCTGATGATGCTCTGGTGGAGTGGCTGCGGCGGGTTTATGCCCCGATCGACCGCATGCTCGGTGAGGTGATCAATCCCTTCCCCAAGCAACTCAAAGCACTGTCGGCTGATCCCTATGACGACGAGCTGATGGAGGCGTTCTGCAGTTATCTCGAGGCGAGCGGAAGCCGGATGGAACGGGTCAAACAACTGTTCCAGTCATTGCCCACGCCGGCCTCGGCCCGTGGCTTCGGCCTCAGCCTGTATCACTGCCTCTCGGAAGTGGAGGACGCTCTGGCAGAGCTGGAGCGCTACACCATGGGCTATGTGGATGGTTACCTCCACGATGGTCGCGAGATGCTGCGCGAGGCCAAGCAGCGACGCAAGCGGCTCCAGGATGAGCGGCGTCGGTTGGAGATCGTGTGAAACAGCGCTGGCGTTTCTGGGCTTGGGTTGCCCTGATCTGGGTGCTGTCAACCCTGGTGGATCGGCTTTGGTGGACGCTGCAGACCGGTGTGCCCGCCTGGGATCAGGCTGACTACCTCAACAGCGCCATGGACCACGGCCGCGCTTTGGGATTGCTGCCGGGTGGCGGTTGGCAGGGTTGGCAGGCATTGCTGGATCTCTCCCCGAAGATTCCGCCCTTGGCCTCATTGGTGAACGGCACTGTGATGGCGTTGAGTGGCGATGCCCCGGAGCAGGCGGCCTGGAGTCTCAGCCTCTGGCATGGTCTGCTCCTTGTCGTGATAGCGGGCTGGGGGAGACGGCTGCAGGGGGAGGGCTTGGCCCTGATCGCCTGCCTTTTGGCGGCATTGACGCCGGCCTTCCTGGATCTGCGAACGGATTACGTGCTTGAGATGGCCCTTGTGGCCAGTTGCAGCCTGGCGATCTGGCGCATGGGGGTCTGGTGCGACCCCCAGACCGGTGGCCGCTGGGGGCAGGCCTGGGGATGCACCGTGGCGGCTCTGGCGGCGGTGCTGGTGAAGCAGAGCGCCTTGCTGGTGCTTGTGCCCGCCGGTTTCTGGGCCGCCGGGATGGCGATTCGCCGGCGTGGACCTTGGTTGCGTCAGGCCCTGCTCTTGCCCTTCCTCACGGCCGCGCTTGTTGGCCCCTGGTTGCGCCACAACTGGATCACCAGCCTCGGCGGTACCAACCGGGCGGTGTTCGAGTCGGCGGCCCGGGAAGGGGATCCCGGCGTGCTCAGCCTGGCCAGTTGGCTGTGGTATCCGCGCCTGTTGCCGGAGCAGCTGGGCGGTGTGCTGCTGTTGGTTGGTCTTTCGGGGGTGCTGCTCTGGTGCTGGCAGCGCCAGCAGGTTTCAACCGATCACGCCTGGTCTTGGCGCTGGCTCGTCATCAATCTCGTCGCGGCCTGGGTGCTCACCACCCTGAGCCCCAACAAAGGCGATCGCTACATCGCTCCCCTGCTTCCCGCCCTGCTGTTGCTGCTGGCCCGGGGTTGGTGGCAGTGGGGGCATTGGTTGCAGGCCAGACGCTCAGCGTTGGTATGGCCCCTTTTTGGGGCAGGGCTGCTGGCCTGTGTGCCCGCGGGCTGGGCCCATCAGCTCCATCGTTTTGAAGACCGTCCCCGCGGCCCGGTGGAGGCTCTGGTTGAGGCTGCTGGAGGTGCAGGCCCCAGCAGCCCTCCCGCCACCTTGATCGTGGTGCCCAGTACCTCTGATCTCAACCAGCACAACGTCAGCTTCTACGGCCGTCGCCGGGGGGGGCAAACCGTTGGACGCCAGCTGGGTGGCAGCCGCCGTGACCGTGAGCCTGTGTTGGAGCGGGCGGAATGGGTGGTGTTGGCGGAAGGGAACCAGGGATCGGTGCGCAAGGCTGCACTGCGCTTGGATCAAGCCGTGCGCAGCAGCGGTGTGTTCGATCTGGTGGATCAGTTTCAGCGTCCCAGGGGGGGCAGTTATTCCCTCTGGCGCCGCAGCACGATGCACCCCATTTCAGAACCATCCTTTGCGGATCGCTTTCCTGATCTAGCCGCCGGGCTGGCCGCAGGGCCGGTGGGGCTGGATCCAGTGTTCGCAGCGGTCGGGCAGGAGCACATGCTCGATGGCCATTTCAGCTATCGAGACCCGGTGCGCTCAGAGGCCCTGGAAGCATTGGCCCAGGATCCGCAGGCGATTCGACCGCGCTGGACCCTGGCGCTGCTGGCGGTACTTGAGAACCGACCGGCGCAGGCTTCAGAGCAGTTCGAGCAATTGCAAGGCCTGTTGCCCGACAACCCTTGGCCGGCGGCTTACCGCAGCGTGGTCAACCTGGCGGGCTGGAATCCCTGGCAGGCCGCAGCAGCTGCAGACGGGGCGACCATCTCGAACCCAGTGCTCGTGTCCTTGGGGGATCTCAGCGGGGTCCTGTCGGGTGCCGTTTGGCGCATCCCCGCCGCCATGACGTCTGTTCCTGCGGCCGTCACGGCCGTGGAGGAGGCGCTGGAGCCCCCCTCGAATCAAGAGCAGGATCAGGAGCAGGCTTCCAGCTGATCCATCCGCAGCCACACATCGGGTACCGGGCGATTCCAACGCACCTGGCCGTACTCCCCCTTGACCAGCAGCAGCTCACCGGGGCCTTCAAAGATGTACGCGGGTGCCGTGGGGTCGCTGGCAGCCGCTTCAAGGCTGGCGCTGTAGGCGGCCTTGTTCACCCTGACCAAAGCACCTTTCCGCAACGCAGCAGGCTTGGCCTTGGCGGGAGCAGCGGCGTCGGATTCGGCCATGACAAGAAATGGTGATGGCCCCAGGCTAAAACCAATCGCCGACGAACCCCTTAGCCTCCCAGCCGCCCCACCCTCGCTTTCATGCGTCTGCTGCTGTTCGGCTGCACTGGTTTCGTTGGCCGTGAGCTTCTGCCACTTCTGCTCCAGGCCGGCCATCAGCTCACCGTGGTCAGCCGTCGGCTGGCCCGTGGTTACAACACTGAACGGGCGGACGGGCGACTGATCTGGATGCAGCTCGACCCCTCCAGCAGCAGCACCTGGGCCGATGATGGGCTCCTGGAGGCCTTGAAGCAGGCAGATGCGGTGGTCAACCTGGCGGGGGAACCGATTGCTGAGAAGCGTTGGACTCCAGCTCATCGGCAGTTGCTGGAGACCAGCCGTCTGCAGACGACCTCGCAGCTGGTGAAGGCGATCGAGGCCTGTTCAACCCCGCCGAAGGTGCTGGTGAACGCTTCGGCGATCGGTTTCTACGGCTCCAGCCTGGAGCAGCGTTTTCTCGAATCGAGCAAACCCGGCAACGACTTTCTCGCCAGTTTGTGTCAGCGCTGGGAGGCGGCTGCCGCGGCAGTTCCCTCTTCGGTGCGGCAGGTCACCCTGCGGATCGGCATCGTGCTGGCCGCCGACGGCGGCGCGCTCGGAAAAATGCTTCCGGTGTTTCGTACGGGTTTTGGCGGTCCGATCGGCAGTGGCCGTCAGTGGATGAGTTGGATCCACCGCAGTGACCTTTGCTCTCTGATCCTTCAATCCCTCACGGACGAGAGCTGGAGTGGCGTGATCAATGCCGTTGCTCCCGAGCCGGTGTCGATGGCGGCCTTCAGCAAGCAGCTGGGACGCAGCCTGGGACGCCCCAGCCTGCTTCCGGTCCCTGGACCGGTGCTCCAGGTGCTCCTGGGGGATGGCGCCAAGGTGGTGCTGGAGGGCCAGCAGGTCGCTTCGGAGCGGCTGGACACCATGAACTTCAGCTTCCGTTACCCCGATCTGGCTTCAGCACTCGCCGCTGCCACCAGCTGAAGATGCCGCTCACCACGGCCGCCATGATCAGCAGGCTGATGGCCGGTGCGAAGAGGGGTTGCCACAGCACCTGAACCCGGTCCATGAGCCAGTCATCTCCTTGGCTTTGGCGCACCACAGCCACTGCAAAGACTCCCGCTCCGACAAATACGAGCAGCACGTTCACCATCAGCAGGCGGTCCAGCCAGCGTTTCCAGGCCGGTTCTGAAGGGGCACTCATGGCAGCAGTGCACTGATGGCTGCCGTCATTCTCGGGCCTCCACCCGCCTCTCCAAGGCGTCGTTTTGCTTCCACTCGGCATTGCTTCTGGAAGCTTGGATCCCTTCGGAAGCGATCCAGCAGCGCCAAGGCCAACTCTGCTGTGGCCTTGAGGGCCTCACGGCTGCCGCTCTCCCCGGGGGCGCAGAACACGGTGGGGCCCAGCAGGCGCCGCTGGGCTTCTGCGAACGCCGCGGTGAATTGCGGCCCCTGGCCTGGCACCTGCAGCACCGGTTTGGCCAGTCCAACGGCCTGCTCGATGGCGGTGCCCGCCATACCGATCATCAGATCGCTGTTCTGCAGCACGGCATTGAACGCCCCGCGGCGCACGTTGATCGACACGGATCCATCGCGATGCAGCACGCCATTCATCAACCGCCAGCCGACCCTGTTGCTCAGTCGCTGCAGGCTGACGTCATCCAGACTGGGCACCAAGGCCAGATCCACGCTGCAGGGTGGTGTGTTGGGCAGCAGCTCCATCAGCTGCAGCAGCAGCTGCAGGTTCTGCTCCAGTTCCGGTCGGCGGCTGCCGGGCAACAGACCGATGCGCTGACCGCTGGCTGTCGCTGTGGCTGCCCCTGTCAGCACTGAATCCATGAATGGATTGCCCAGGAAGGTCACCGGCCGATGCAGTTGGTGACTGAGATCCTCAGCGGTGCGTTGATCGCGGCTGTAAACGGCTTTGAACCGTTTGCTTTTCAGCAGAGCGGCGCAGGGCCAGGGCAGGCGCAGCTGCCCTTCGTAGTGGCTGGAGTAGGCCACTAGGTAGGTCGCAACGGGGCGGTGACTGAGCCATGCAGCGATAACGGGAATCACATCTCCCACCACCAGGATCAGATCAAAGCGCTGCCGGTGACGCAGCAGACGCATCAGGCGTCTGAGCAGATACAGCACCTGCCCCTGCAGCAGTTCTGTCAGGCGACCCTGAAGGCTGGTGTAGCCGATGCCGCCGGTGCTGAATTCATGGCTGCGTCCCAGCAGCGGCACGTGGGCCTTGCGGTAGGCGCTGCCGAGTCCCGCCAGGGGGAGCGCCTGCACGCTGTGCCCTTGCTGCTGAAGGTCTTGGGCTAGCAGGGCGCCGGAGAGGTCTTCGCCGTGGCCATTGCTCAGCAGAAGGATGCGTGCCATTGAAGGGTTCTCTCTCACCACATCCAGGTGCTCGGATCAGGAATGCCGTTGGTGCGCTGGGACGGCAGTCGGGTGATGGTCCAGGTGGCTGTCATGCAGGGGCTGTCATCCAGGGGCTGTCATGCAGGGGCTGTCATGCAGGTAGTGCGCGTGACAGGACTTTTGGAGGGCGGGTTGTTGAAATCAGAGCTCAAGCCAGGCTTTCACTTTCTCGAGAGCCTTCCAGCCTGGTTTGCGCTCGAGGCCATCGGCGATTGAGGCCTTGAGTTCGCTGGACACCTCCGGGGCAAGGGTCATCACTTGCTGCACCACCTGGATGTGGTCCCGCACGCCCTTGGATTGCGTCTCCAGCAACGCCAGGCTCAAATTGATCCTGGCCTGGGGGTCCTGGCCGTTGAGCTTCACGGCGAAGCGTGCTGATCGCAGCGCTTCCTCCGGCTGATCGCAGAGCAGCTGCAGCCAGGCCAGACAGGTCCACCCAGCCGACTGGCGGGGGGCAGCTTCAACGATGTGGGCGAAATCAGGCAGCACCTCATCGGCAGCAGCGCCGCTCTGGTATCGGGCCATGGCCTGCTCAAACAGGCTGTCCTGGGAAGTCTCCATCAACGGGGAGAGGGCAGTGATCTCCTCTCAGAGTCCCACGTGGCTTCGCTCACACCGCAAAGGAACTGCCGCAGCCACAGGTCTGGCTGGCGTTGGGGTTGGTGAAGTTGAAGCCGCCACCAATCAGGGCTGTGCTGAAGTCCAGCTGCATTCCATAGATGTAGAGCAGGCTTTTCGGATCGCAGATCACCCGGAAGTTCTGGCCATCCGCGGCCATGTACTCGTAGGTCTCGTCATCGTTGAGGGTGTCTGAGGCAGGCACGAAATCCATCGTGTAGCTCATGCCGCTGCAGCCCCCGGAACGGACGCCGACGCGCAGCACCTGGTTGTCACCCTGTTCGCCACACAGCTTCGCCAACTGCTGCATCGCCGGTTCCGTGATCAGGATGCCCTTGCCGTCTTTGGCGGTATGGGCCGGCGCAGTATCGGGGGTTGAAGTCATGGTCGACGCAGACTCGTGCTCTCACTCTATGAACGCTCATACATAGAGTCGCCATAGTTGTCCAGATCTTGTGCGGGTCGCGATCGTTGGTTCCGGCCTCGCCGGCCTCTCCGCTGCTGTTGACCTCGTGGATGCAGGCCATGAGGTGAATCTCTACGAAGCCCGTCCGTTCATGGGCGGCAAAGTGGGCAGCTGGGTGGATGAGGGCGGTAACCACATTGAGATGGGGTTGCACGTTTTCTTCTTCAACTACGCCAACCTCTTCGCCTTGATGCGAAAGGTTGGGGCATTCGAGAACCTGTTGCCCAAGCAACACACGCACCTGTTCGTGAACAAGGGTGGTGATCTGCGGGAGCTGGATTTCCGCTTCCCCATCGGTGCGCCGTTCAATGGCCTCAAGGCCTTCTTCACCACGCCGCAGCTGAGCTGGATCGACAAGCTACGCAATGCCTTGGCCCTGGGCACCAGCCCGATCGTGCGTGGTTTGGTGGATTACGAGGGAGCGATGCGCACCATTCGTGCCCTCGACTCCGTCAGCTTCCAGGATTGGTTTGTGGGCCATGGCGGCAGCCCAGAAAGCATCCGGCGGATGTGGAACCCTGTCGCCTACGCCCTTGGTTTCATCGACTGCGAGGCCATCTCCGCTCGCTGCATGCTGACCATCTTCATGATGTTTGCTGCCAAGACAGAGGCCTCCAAGCTCAACCTGCTGAAGGGATCCCCCCACCGCTGGCTCACCGGGCCGATCTTTGACTACATCCAGCAGCGTGGCGGCAAGCTGCATCTGCGCCACCGGGTGAAGCAGGTGGAATTCAGCGAGGGCGAGGTGCCCGAGATCACTGGCCTCCAGCTCGGAACGCCTGAGGGAGACATTCGCGTTGAGGCCGATGCCTATCTGGCTGCCTGTGACGTGCCGGGGATTCAGAAGTTGTTGCCCGAAGCTTGGAACCGTTACCCGCAGTTCGAGGCGATTCATCAGCTGGAGGCCGTGCCGGTGGCCACGGTTCAGCTCCGTTACGACGGCTGGGTGACCGAGCTGGGGGATGCCCAGGAGGCCCAGCGTCGGGATGTGGCGACTCCCACAGGTCTGAACAATCTTCTGTACACCGCCGATGCCGACTTCAGCTGCTTCGCTGATCTGGCTCTGGCGAGCCCGGAGGACTACCGCAAGGAGGGTGAAGGATCCCTGCTGCAATGCGTGCTGACTCCTGGTGATCCCTGGATTCCCAAGTCGGTCGACGAGATCGTGGCCCACACCGACCGTCAGGTGCGGGAGTTATTTCCATCAGCCCGCAACCTCAAGCTCACCTGGAGCAACGTGGTGAAGCTGGCCCAGTCGTTGTACCGGGAAGCCCCGGGCATGGAGCCCTACCGCCCCGAGCAGCGCACACCGATCTCTAATTTCTTCCTTGCCGGCAGCTACACCCGCCAGGACTATATCGATTCGATGGAGGGGGCCACGATGAGCGGCCATCTGGCGGCGGCGGCCATTCTCGATCGGCCTGTGAAGCTGGCCACCAACGCGGCGGTGGCCTGATGGGACGTTGGCTCGAACACACGGTCACCACCGAGGTGCAGGCACCGGCCGCCAAGGTCTGGGAGGTCTGGAGTGATCTCGAGGCGATGCCTCGCTGGATGCGTTGGATTGAGTCGGTCAAGCCCCTGGAGGATCCCGATCTCACCGATTGGACCCTGGCGGCCCAGGGGTTTCGCTTCAGCTGGAAAGCCCGGATCACGCAGCGGGTTGAAGCCCAGCAACTGCATTGGCAATCCGTGGGCGGATTGCCCACAAAGGGCGCGGTGCGCTTCTATCCCGAAGCCGACGACCGCACGGTGGTCAAATTGAGCGTGGCCTACGAATTGCCGCGGGTCTTGGCACCGTTAATGGAACCCAGCATCCTGGGGGGCATCGTGACCAAGGAGCTTCAGGCCAATCTTGACCGTTTCCGTGACCTGGTGGAAGCAGGCGGCTGAGCGCTGGCTTCTTCCCGTTGTTGTGTTGGTGTCCGTGGCCGGCTGTGGTGGTGAAACGCCAACGGCCACAGCATTGCCATCAGCTCCAGTGCAGCCTGTGCCCTCGCCCGAAGCGTCTGCTCCCGCAGCTCTAGCTATCGGCCTGACCCCATTGCCCTCGGCCGAGGAGGTGCAGCAGGCTGCCCCCGGGGGACGGGTCGATCCTTTCGGTCCACTGTCCGGTGCGGATGGTGCGGATGTTCAGGACGGCACGTCCGTCATCACCCCGACAGTGACGGGAGTTCTGATGGTGGGCAACCAGAAACGAGCCATGGTGACCACCGCCAGCGGCAGCGGTGTGATCTGTGTGGGTGCCGATGGCCGCTGCGAGGATGACGCTCCGCTGGTTCTGCCGACGGGATGGTCGGTGCTCAGCATCGATATGGCGAGCGGCTGCATCCGCCTGTCGCTGAACGACGAACCTCAGGACTTCTGCATCGCCTGAGCACAGGCCTCGGCCAGTCCCTCGAGATCGTGGGGGTCGGCTTCGGAATCCACCCGCCCGAAGCATTGCCGGCAGCTGCGACTGGTCTGGGGGCCGATCGAAATCACTTTCACCCCCTCCAGTCGTTTGGCCCAGCCTGGGCCGAAGCGTTGCTCCAGTAGCTGAGCTGTGTGCTCCGCCGTCTTGCCGCTGCTGAAGGCGATGGCATCGACGCTGCCCTCGTCCAAGGCGGCTGCTGTTGGGTCCGGCATCGAGGAGGGGCATCCGGATTCGTAGGCCGCTACCTCCACCACCCGCACTCCAGCCTCGCCGAAGGCATCCGCCAGCAGGGTGCGACCACCGCTTTGCACTCGTGGCAACAGCATCTTGAGGCCCCAGCCCGACACCGGGAAGTGATCGATCAAGCTGTCGGCCACGAAGCTCGGGGGCACAAAATCCGCCGCAGCCCCGAGGTTCTCCAGCACTTGCGCCGTCTTGCGGCCCACCGCCGCAATCTTGAGGCTGGCGGGGCGCCGGGCTAGGCAACGGCCCATACGCTGCAGCCTCTGCTCCACGGCCTGCACGCCATTGGCACTAGAGAACACCAGCCAGTGAAAGCTCTCTAGCTCCTCAAGGGCGTCATCCAGGGGGCCCCAGTGGTCGGGCGGTCCGATCACCAGGGCCGGAAGATCCAGTACCGTGGCACCTCGCTGCTCCAGCAGCTGACGCGCTGCTCCCTGCTGGTCGGCCGCGCGGGTGACGATCACCGTTCGGCTCTTCAAGGGATGGCTCAAGCGACAGCCTCCCCGTTCAGCTTCACGACCCCCTGCACTTTCTCCCGGAGCTGGTCGGCCGCGTCGGACTGCCCCTGCGCCTGAAGCAGGCTGATGGCGCGGATGAAGCTGCTGCGGGCGGCATCGATGTTGCCGCCCAGCAATTGCGCCACCGCGTTGTTCTGATGGCATGCGGCGTTGTTGGGATCCAGGGCGAGGGCGCGCCCGTAGGCCTCGAGGGCCGCGGCGAGATCACCGCGTCGCCGTTGCATCAGCCCCAGGTTGTACCAGGCCAGGGCTACTTCCGGGGCCCGCTGGGCGGCTGTGTGGGTGAGGCTGATGGCTTCCTCAAGGTCGCCCTGTTCCATCAGTCGGGCCGCCAGGTTGAGTCGGGCCCCCAGACTCACCCGGGTGTCGAGGGGAATCTCCAGGGCTTGCCGGTAGCAGCGCACCGCTTGGGCGGGATCGCTGGGGGTCAGGGCCAATCCCAGGTGCAGCAGCAGCTCATAGCGTTCTGCACTGGCCGCATCGCATTGCTTCAGGCCGCTTTGCAGCAGGGGGATGGCTTGGTCGGTCTTGCCTTCACTGATCAACAGACCCCCGAGCTTGGCGCTGGCGTAAGGATCACCGGGGCGGTCCCGCAGGTCGTCTTCCATGGCCTGCCTCAGGCGATCCGCCTTGTCGCTGCCCTCCAGCAGCTCCGGTCGGTAGCCGTCGTGGAGGATCGAAGGTTCACTGCAATCGGCGATGCGCCAGTGGGGTTCGGTCTCCAGCAGGGCGCGAACGCTGTCGTCGATCATCGAGTGATATGGCCGACTCCAATGAATTGAGGGGTGGCGGCGGAACAGGCGACTGACGCTCGAATAGGGCGCCATGGCGGCTCCCACCTCGTAGCGCAGCAGGTTGATTACCAGCACATCGGGCTGGGCCATCAGAGCCTTCAGGGCGGGGATGGCCTCGGGGCGCAGCTGTTCATCGGCGTCCAGCACCAGCACCCAGTCACCGTTGAGAAACTCCATGGCCTGGTTACGGGCCGGGGCGAAGTCCCCAGGCCAGGTGATGTGTTCCACCCGGGCTCCGGCGGCTTCGGCAATGGCCACCGTGGCATCGCTGGAGCCGGTGTCGACCACCACCAGCTCGTCGGCAAAGCCCTGCACGGAGCGCAGACACTCCCCGAGACGCGCCTCTTCATCGCGCACGATCATCGAGAGGCTGAGCATGGCCGGCCGGCTGGAAGTTGGCGAGAGGTTAGATGCGGTTGGCCCGTGCGGTTGATTGGATGTGGTCAGTCGGTGAATGCACCGCCTCCGCCAGCCGGTGAACTGGTGGGAAACAGCTCGGTGAGCACCTGGCGCTGGGCCTCCTGCATCTGGCCAGCGGAATAGGCGGCCGGGCAACCGCTGGGCAGAATGGCCTGAAGGCTCTCCCAGAGGTAGGGGCTGCCGTAGATCACGACCCCGGCCAGTCGGTTGAGGGCGACCAGTTGTTGGATGGCTGCAGCCCAGGGCTCCTGCGCGTCCCGCCCAGCGCGGAAGGGGTTGCCCCGCAGGAACAGCTGCAGCAGCACCGCTCCGTCACCGAGGCGGTCCAGAGCAAGGGGTGCCTCCGGCTGGCCGCTCCAGGGCGAAAGGCCTTCTCCATGCAGCACCACCGAGCGAAATCCTTTGGTTTCCGGAATGCGCAGGGCCGGTGACCAGCCGCTGAGGGCGGCTGCGCCGGGTAACAGTGAATCCACCCGCACCAGGTTGATCCCTGCGTCAGCCCGCACCACTGCATCGCAGAAGGTGAGGCTGTGGCGCACCAGCTCCGCTTCCAGGGCCTGGTCGGCTGCCGTGACAATCGGCCCTGAAGGGGCGCTGATTGGGATTGATTGCAGAGCATGGGCACGGCGCTGACGGCTCTCCTCCAACCGCTCGAGGGGCAGTCGTCCGCTGTTGAAGCCAGCGCAGAGGCCATCAATGGCGGCATCGGCATCCGCCGGCATCAGGATCAGGTCGGCTCCGGCTTCAAAGGCCAGGACAGCCGCTTCTGCTGCGCCATGCCGTGCGCTGATCGCTTCCATCACCAGGGCATCGGTCACGACCAGACCGTTGAACCCCATCTGGCGCCGCAGCAGATCGGTGAGGACGGCCTTGGAGAGGGTGGCGGGCTGCTGTGGATCCAGTTCCGGCAGCAACAGGTGGGCCGTCATCACGCTGTCAATGCCGGCGGCAATGGCGGAACGGAATGGGGGCAGTTCCACCTGTTCCAGCCGTTCGCGGCTGTGGGGCAACACCGGCAGGTCGAGATGGGAGTCGCTGGCGGTGTCGCCGTGGCCGGGAAAGTGCTTTGCACAACCGAGCACATCGGCCTGCGATAGCCCCCGCTGAAAAGCTACGGCCAGGGCGCTGGCACTGCTGGGATCCTCGCCCCAGGCCCGCACATTGATGACGGGGTTGGCGGGGTTGTTGTTGACGTCGCATACCGGTCCCAGCACCCAGTTCAGGCCGCAGCGGCGGGCCTGTTCGCCGGTGCAGCGGCCGTAGCGTTCGCTTAGCGCCATGGCGAGCTCGGGGTCGCCCCGGTAGAGGCGGCCAAGGGCTAGGGGCGGCACCAGCCAGCTGGCGCCTTCGAAGCGTTGGCCCACGCCCTCCTCTACGTCTGCGCAGAACAGCAACCGCTGGCTACTCCATCCCTGCAGTTGCTGGGTGCGCTGCTGCAATTCAACGGCGCTGCCCCCCAACAGGATCACGCCGCCGACACCTTCCTGCAGCAGACGCTGGAGTGTGCTGTTGGGCAGTTCCCATTGCGGGTAACGGCGCTGATGGTCGCTGAGATGACCACTGGCCCGCAGCACCAGCAGTTCAGCCACCTGGCGACGCAGGTTGCTACTCGCTGGGCTGTTCATCACTCCCCGGTGGAACCTCTCCTCGTTGCTGCCGTTCATCCTCGAGGCGATTCAGCAGCCCCAGCACGGAGGTGCCGCGTTCCAGACCGCGGTCTAGTTGGAACACCACCTCGGGGGAGCGGCGCATCTGCAGCCGCCGCCCCAGTTCTCCCCGCAGGAAACCGCTGGCGGCCTGAAGACCTTCGAGCACTTGTGCGCGCTCCTGGGCTTCTCCGAAAACGCTCACAAAGATCTTGCAGTGCTGCAGATCGCCGGAGACCTCCACTTCGGTGATGCTCACCATGCCCTGGTGCACCCGTTCGTCCCGGATGCCGTTGATCAATAGTTCACTGACTTCCTTTCGGATGAGCGCGGCAACCCGCTCCACTCGACGCCCCTGTGCCATCACGCCATCGGTGCTGAATTCACCATGGCACGCAGCACAAGTGTGAGGCTGATTCCGCCGCTGATCAGGGCGCCGATCAAGGCGATGGCTGTGACGGGATTGCTCCGGCGTGCGACTAGGGGTTCGGCGACGGAATTCATCACCCCGAGGGTGAAGGCAACCAAGTAGCGGGGGTAACGGGAGACGTTGAGGAAAAACTCCCGCATGGTTCTGGCGAGCTTGGGAATGTGCTGGCTACTCTGCCTGGCCCATGGCTGTTTTGGACATGCTGGAGCTGCATCAATTCCGCCATTCCGCCTTCTGCCTCAAGGTGCGGATGGTGTTGCAGGCCAAAGGACTGAGTTTCCGCACCGTGGAGGTGACCCCTGGCGTTGGGCAGGTGGCCGTGTTCCGGCTGTCCGGGCAACGGCAGGTGCCTGTGCTGGTGGATGGGGAGCAGGTGATTGCCGACTCCAGTGCCATTGCGCTGCACCTGAATCGGCGTGAGCCCGACCCCGCTTTGATGCCGGCTGATCCACGCCAGGCTGCCCAGGTGCATCTGTTGGAGGACTGGGCAGATACCACCCTGGCGATGGCAGGTCGCTCGTCCCTGGTGCAGGCCGCGGCATTAGACGCCGAGCTACGTGTTGCACTGCTGCCCGACGATCTTCCCGATCCCGTGCGTTCGGTGATGGGTGTGATCCCCGGCGGTTGGGTCAGCAACATCACCGAGTTGGTCAACCAGAAGGAACGCACCGAGCTTCTTGCCAGCCTTGAGCAGCTCGCCGCCTCGGTGCAAGCCAGCCCCTGGTTGGTTGGCGACAGCCTCACCCTGGCCGATATCGCCGTGGCAGCCCAGCTGTCGCTGCTTCGCTTCCCCTCGTCCGCGGGTTCGGCCCTGGCTGGCAAGGGTGTGCCGGGGTTGAGCGATCACCCCAAGCTGCAGTCGCTGTTCCAATGGCGTGACCAGCTTGAACTCAAATTGATGGAGCGGACGCTGGAAGAGGTGTGAAGCGCAGTTTGTAGTGGTGCTGAGCAATGGCCTGATCCCGCAGGCTTTCGCCTGGGGAGGCATAGCGCCCTTGCCACTGCTCAGCGCAGATGTCTTCGCCGCAGCGGCTGTAGCGGCTGAGGGTTTCGATTCTGCTCAACCGCGGAGGTCCTGGGGTATGCAAGATCTGCAGCACCAGTTCGTCGGCCAGGAAAGTCTCTGGGTTCGGGCTCTCCTGGCGGCGGCCCGTCACCGTTGTCTCCAGGAACAGGTCGCCTTTCAGTCGAGCGATCTGGCGATTGGCGGAGTCGGGGTCTTCCTCGACCCCCAGCAGCTGCTTCCCGAGCAGGGCTCGGCCAATGGCTGTGGCATTGAAGCTTCGATCGCCGATCAGGCGACCGCGTTGGTCGGCCTGGAACCGTGCCTGGTGGAGCAGAGCTGGATCGCCTGGGGCATCCAGATCAACGCTTTCCACTTGCCAAAGCCCCTCAAACCAGTCGGGATAAACCAGGTCGTCCCGATTCGAGGGCCGCGGCAACGGTGCCGGAAGGCTCCAATCGGGCCAATTGTTCAGCCGGTGCTCAAGGCTGCCTTGAGCCCAGGCGGGGCCGCCACTGAGCAGGATGGTGAGGCCGATCAGCAGCATCCACAACCGCCGTTCCATGTCTGATCCCCTGATCCGTGCCCTTGATGACTATGTGGTGCTGGAGCCCGGCAAGCCGGAGCAGCTGCTCAGCGCTGCAGACACGTTGACATGGCTGAGCGGTTGGTTGCGCTCGCTCGATCAGCTGCCGGCCGATCTTGCCGATCAACCAGATGTTGAATCAGCTGCTCAGCGTTTGATCGACACGGCCTGCGATCTGGAGATCAGCCCCGGGGTGACCTTGCAGTGGTTTGCAGTACGGCTGGAGCCGCCAACGGTTTGATTTCAGTCCATGCGGCGCTGGGTCGGATCTTTCAGCAGGCTCGGAAGCAGCTGCAGAATCCCATCGGCAACCGCGTCCGGGGTTTCGTCGTTGATCACCACCGTGAGATCGGCTTCGGCATAAAGGGGCTGTCGCTTGTTCAGCAGCGCCTTGAGGTCGGCTTCTGGGTCGGCGGTCTGCAACAGCGGACGCACCGTGCTGTCGGCTTTAAGGCGTTGCATCAACTGGTCGGGGACCACATCGAGCCAGATCACGATGCCGCTGTGCAGCACCCCCCAGTTCTCCGGTTGGGTCACCACACCACCGCCGGTGGCCACCACCAGCGAGTGGCGCTGACTGATGGCATTGAGCACCTGGCTTTCCAGGCTGCGGAAGCCTGCTTCGCCATCCCGCTCAAAGATTTCCGGGATGCTGCAGCCCGCTGCCTGTTCGATCACAGCATCAGCATCGACAAAGCCGTAACCCAGGCGTTCGGCCAGAGGCCGTCCGGTGCTGGTCTTGCCGCTGCCCATCATTCCCACCAAGTAGAGGCTTCGCCCGCTCAGTCGCTGCTTAAGGGTGGGGGTGGAATCCGCCATGACTCGGAATCGGCATTAGCTCATTAGGATGCCTCGCGGCCGGAACGTCACATGACTGAAATGAAGTCACCAGCGCGGCACGGCCAAGGTCGTGGCTGTGTCATTACCCGGCGGGCCTGTTTCAGCGCCAGCCATCGCTATTGGCTGCCGGAGTTATCCGCCGATGACAACGCCGCCCGTTTTGGGCCCTGCGCTTTGGCACCAGGTCATGGTCACAACTATGAACTGATCGTGTCCATGGCCGGCGGACTGGATGCCGACGGCATGGTGCTCAACCTCTCGGAGGTGAAGCACGCCATTCGTAACGAGGTCACCGGCCAGCTCGACTTCCGCTTCCTCAATGAGGCCTGGCCGGAATTCGATGTGTCCGGTCCTTCCGGCTGTCTCCCCACCACTGAGGCCCTGGTGCGGGTGATTTGGCAGCGCCTCAGCCCGCATCTGCCGATTACGGCTCTGCGCCTCTACGAACAACCGGGCCTTTGGGCCGACTATCTCGGACATCCCATGGACGCCTTCCTCACCATCCGCACTCACTTCGCTGCTGCCCACCGCCTGGCTCGCCCAGAGCTCAGCCAGGAGGAAAACGAAGCGATCTACGGCAAGTGCGCCCGCCCCCATGGCCATGGCCACAACTATCTGGTGGATGTGACCGTGCGCGGTGAGATTGATCCCCGCACCGGCATGGTCTGCGATCTGTCCGCCCTGCAACGCCTCGTGGATGATCTGGTGGTGGAACCTTTCGATCACACCTTCCTTAACAAGGACGTGCCGTTCTTCGAAGAGTGTGTGCCCACAGCTGAGAACATCGCTTTGCACATCACCGATCGTCTCTCAAGCCCGATCAAGGCGATTGGTGCCAGCCTGCACAAGGTGCGGCTGCAGGAAAGTCCGAACAATGCGGCTGAGGTCTATGCCGAAGCACCGCAGTTGGAGATGTCACCGGCTGCACTCGATGCAGTGGCGGCCGTCTGACTGACGGCTTGACGCCCCAACCCCCCACCTCTCAATGCCCCACGGTCCGGCTAGTGCTGGCCATCAGCCTCGACGGCCGCTTGGCACCGCCTCAAGGCGGTGCTGCCCAGCTGGGTGGAGCCGGAGACCGGCGTGCTTTGGAGCAGGCACTGGCTTGGGCAGATGCCTGCCTGATTGGCGCTGGGACCTTGCGCGCCCATCAGTGCACCTGCTTGATCCGTAACCCTCAGTTATTGGAGCAGCGCCTGCAGGAGGGGCGACCGGAGCAGCCGGCCGCTGTGGTGGTCAGCCGATCGCTCGGCTTCTCGCGCACTTGGCAGTTCTTTGACCAGCCACTTCAGCGTTGGCTCTTGGCTCCGGCACCCATGCATCAGGGCTTTGATCGTTGGTTCCCTTTGGCGCCAACCTGGCCGGAGCGGCTCCAAGCGCTGGGCGCGGCTGGGATTCAGCGGCTCGTGCTTTTGGGTGGCGCTCAACTCACCGCAGATCTGCTGGCAGCGGACTGCGTCGATGCTCTCCAGCTCACAGTGGTGCCCCAGCTCCTTGGCGGTCCCTTCAGCTGGTTGCCACTCACGGATTCGCCATTGCCTGCTTCTTTGGTGCAACCGGGCGCCTGGCAGTCCGATGGCGTTGAGGACCTCGGTCACGGGGAGTGGCTTCTTCGCTACCAGAGGATCCGCTAGGGAACTTTCCTGAGCCTTTAATCAGTCCGTAGTTCTCTCTGGTTAAGGTCATCAGCGATGGCCAATGACACCGTCTGAATGACGTCACTCACGGCCCGCTGGCATCGCTCCATCAACGAGATCACTGAGCAGCAGTGGAACAGCCTGGTTGGAGACGATGCCATCCCCTTTTACCGCTGGAGCTGGTTGGAGGCCCTGGAAAGCTCCGGCAGCACCATCCCTGATCAAGGCTGGCAACCCTTGCATCTGGCCCTCTGGCGGGATGACAGTCCGATTGCTGTGGCCCCTCTGTTCCTGAAGGGGCACAGCTATGGCGAGTTTGTGTTTGACCAGACCTTTGCGCGCCTCGCCGTTGATCTGGGCTTGCACTACTACCCCAAGCTGCTTGGGATGAGCCCGGTCAGCCCCGTGCTGGGGTATCGCTTTCATGTGCGGGCTGGAGAAGACGAGGCTCTGCTCACACGGGAGCTGCTGCGGGCGATTGATCGCTTCTGCGAACAGAATGGCATCCTCAGCTGCAATTTTCTCTATGTGGATCCGCAGTGGCGGCCCCTGGCGGAAGCGGGAGGCTGCGCCGCCTGGCTGAACCAGCAGAGCCTCTGGAGCCGAGGCGATGATCAGAGCTTTGAGGACTACCTCAAGGGCTTCAATGCCAACCAGCGCCGCAACATCAAGCGGGAGCGCAAGGCCGTAGCCAAGGCGGGAATCACGGTGACGCCGCTCAGCGGAGACCAGCTCGATCTGAAGCTGCTTCAGACCATGCATCGCTTTTATGAGCAGCATTGTGCTCGCTGGGGACCATGGGGCAGCAAATATCTGGAGGAGGGGTTTTTTGAAGCGCTGGCACGGCTGCACCGCGATCAGCTGGTGCTCTTCTCAGCCCACCGCGGTGATCCTCACGATCCGGTCGCCATGTCGATGTGCGTCCAGGACGGCCGTCAGTTGTGGGGCCGGTATTGGGGCAGCAACGAGGAAATTGATTGTCTCCACTTTGAAGTCTGTTACTACGCCCCGATTGAATGGGCCCTGGCCAACAACATCACCAGTTTTGACCCTGGAGCCGGTGGCAGTCACAAACGTCGCCGGGGCTTTGTGGCACGCCCTCACGCCAGCCTGCACCGGTGGTACCAGCCCCAAATGGATCAGTTGATCCGCACCTGGTTGCCGAAGGTGAACGGCCTGATGCTGGAAGAGATCGAGGCCATCAATGCGGAGCTGCCCTTCAAAGCAGAACCTCCTGCCTTGGCTTTGTAGGTTGAAGGCATGACCACAACCCCTGAAGCACCGGCATCGACCGCCGCCGCGATGGATGCCCTGGATCAGCGCCTGTCTCAGCGTTTCATCGCCTTGGACCCGAGCGGATATTTCCTGATCAAGCTGGATCGTGATGCGGCCGAACTGGTGCTGGAGCAATACGGCAACACCATTGATGACAAAGGGCTGGCCAGAGATTCCGACACCGGTGAGGTGTTGCGTTGTGACGGGGCAAATGCCCCCCGGCGGCCCTCAGCGATCTATCGCGGCCGTACAGCCAAACAGCTCGGCATTGATCTCACTGAGGGGGATGAGCCTCATCCGCTGAGTCGTCTCGATCACGCCCTTTATCTCGGGCGAGAGTTGCAGAAGGCCGAACAGTGTCTCCGAGACGGCACGGACTATGTGCAGGACTGAGTTTTAAACGGGTTGTAATTCTTTTGGAGTGGTGGGTTCTTCAGGCGGCAAGGATTCCAGCTGCTCGCGGATTTCCTGCTGAACGATCGAGCGGTACTCGAGGAAGTGCTCGTTGTGGGCCAAAACGACCAAAAACTGCTCCAGCAGAGCAGGGTTATGGCGGGCCATCCCAAACATGTATTTCCAGAAACGACTGCGGGTATCGCGTTTGATCCCCTGACGCCAGACCACGGTGCTCAAAGCCTTGATATCAATCCACGTCGGAAGCTTTGCGGCAGCTTTCCAGCGGGGGGCACCCATTTTCAGGTAGTAGCTGTAGACCCGATCCATGTAGGCATTGGGTTCGTAGAGCGCGCAGAAGGCTTCCACGTACTCGTTGGCGATGTCTCGGATCGGTCGGGTGGGTTCGAAGTTGAGCAAGTTGGTCTGATTCACGCCCTTGGCGGCATCTTCTCCCTGAATCAGCCGACCTTCTCGCTCCAGCCGCGCCCATAGGGCTGTCTTGGGTAAGGCCTGAAGCATGCCCATCATCGCCGCGGGAATGCCCGTGCGGGTCACAAAGTCCACGATCCGGCGGCCTGCTCCATCCTTTTCGCCGTCAAAGCCGATGATGAAGCCAGCCATGACTCGGATGCCGTTCGCCGTGATCCGGTCAACAGCAGCATCGAGCGGGTTGCGCGTGTTCTGCACCTTGCGGGCTGTTTCCAGGCTGGCTTCATCTGGAGTTTCGATGCCCAGGAAGACGCTTTCGAATCGCGCATCGTGCATCATCCGCATCATCTCGTCGTCGTCGGCCAGGTCCACGGAGGCTTCAGTGGCGAAGCTGAACGGGTACCCCCGCTCCTCCTGCCACGTTCGGATCTGCGGTAGCAGCAGCTTGGCGTTGCGCTTGTTGCCGATGAAGTTGTCGTCTACCAGGAAAATTGAACGCCGCCAGCCCAGGTCGTAGAGGTACTGCAGCTCTGCCACCAATTGCTCGGGGGTTTTGGTTCGAGGTTTGCGGCCGTAGAGAACGATGATGTCGCAGAACTCGCAGTTGAAGGGGCAGCCGCGGGAGAACTGAACGCTCATCGAGTCGTAGGCGTCGAGCTGCAGGAGATCGAAGCGGGGAATCGGTGTGGCGGTGACGTCCGGCTTGTCTCCCTCTGAGGTGAAACGACCCTGGGTATCGCCCCGTTCCAGGGCTTCCAGGAACATCGGCAGGGTGATTTCTCCCTCATCGAGGATCTTGAAATCCGCCAAATCCAGTTCGGGTGCATCCGGTGTGGAGCTGGCGAATGGGCCCCCGATGGCCACCGGCAGACCCCGCTGCTTGGCCTTGCCGATCTGCACGGCCATGTCGTCCTTCTGAACGATCATTCCCGAAATGATCACCAGCTCGGCCCAGCTCCATTCTTCCTCTGTCACCTCCCGCACGTTGCGGTCCACCAGCTTCATCTCCCAGTCCTGGGGCAGCAGCGCTGCAACAGTCACCATCCCCAGGGGAGGCAGCAACACCTTCCGATTCACCAGCTCAAGAATCTTCTCGTAACTCCAGAAGGTCTTCGGGAACTCGGGGTAAACAAAAAGGGTGCGCATGGCGTCGGGCGTTGATGGATGGACGTCCGGTTGGCCCGGTTGGAGATACCTCTCAATCGGTATCAGCTATTCACAAACCCTAAGCGCATTGGCCTGAACCCAGGCCAATGTCTGATCTAATAGTGGTCACCTCAGTACTTGCACATGGGCGTCGGCATCTATCTCGGCCTGGTTGGTTCCGGTCTGGTGACGGCTTTTGTGCTCACCAAGATCCTCAAGGGAATCAAGCTCATCTGAGCTGTTCCAGACGCTTCGCTCCTCGTTTTCGCATCCAGAGCACAGCCACAGCAGCGCTGAGGCCACCGGTTAGGGCGAAGCTCGCCGACAGGCTGGTGGTCTTCACCAGCAGGGCAACAAGCAATCCACACATGCCGCCTCCGCCCAGGAAGGCGATCTGGCTCAGTCCAGCCATGCGGCCGCGCATCACCTGTGGTGAACCGATCTGACTGATCAGGTTGCAGCTGCTCAGCAGTCCGGCGGTGCCGGCGCCGATCAGGAAGGCCATGGCCAGGCTGAATCCTGGCCCGGGTGTGCGGGCCATCCCCAGCTGGGCCACAGCGGTGACCAAGCCGAAGCTCCCGAGGGTGAGGAACGGGCGCCGGCAGAAACGTTGGCTGTTGCGTTGCAGCACCGCGCCGCCCACGATGCTTCCGGCGGCCAGCACGCTGGTGAAAAGCGCCAGGTCTCCAGGATCGGGTCCCAGCATGCGATCTGCAATCAATGGGGCCAGTCCCGGGTGGTAGAACCCGATCAGACAGAGAACGGCGGTGAAGCTGAGCACCCCCTGTAGGGTGCTGCCGCAGTGGCGCCAGGCATTGAGCAAGCTGGCGTCCTGGCCGCCGCCGCTGCGCACCTCCTGATCCCGATTCGGACTGAGCAGGAACATCACACTGGCGATCGGCAGCAGATAGCTGGCCGCATCAATGCCCAGGGCCCAGGCCGGGCCTGTGGCCACCAGTAACCAAGCGCCGATTGGGGGGCCCACCAGCTTGCCCACGTTGAACACCACCGAAAAGCTGGTGAGGTAGCCCGCCAGCTGCCCGGGTTGCTCGACCAGGATTGAGCAGTACTTGTTGCGGGCTGTCAGCTCATAGGCGCCGGCGATGCCCACCAGCAACGTGCTGCAGAGCAGCAGCAGCACCTGGGCCGTGCCTTCCAGCAGGGGGATGGCCAGCGCCCCCAGGACTGAGGCGGCCAGCAGCGCCCATTGCGCCTGCACCAGCACCCGTTCACAGCCCACCCGGTCGGTGCGCACCCCTGCCGGACCACTCACCAGCAGGGTGGGCAGTGACAACGCAGCGAAGTTCAATGCCAGCACGAAGGGATCCACCTCTCCTTTCATCAGGATCCAGCCCTTGGCGGTGATGCCGGCGAACGAACCGGCCGTGCTCACGCCGGAGGCAATCAGAAAAAGCTGGCGTTGCTGCTCGGCCTGCAGTTTGAAAAGGGTCAACCCTGGCGTCTCGCTGCGGCCACCATGGCGCGGGCACCGACAATCCGCCCGCTGAGGTCGTAGATGTCAGCACCGGTGATCTCCACCGGCATCAGGCTCCCCGGTGCGGCCTGTTGACCATCGGCGCCGGGTTGCACCCGCACTTCGCCGTCCACTTCTGGAGCAAAGCGGGCGCAGCGACCGATCATCTCGCCGGTTTGCGGGTTGTGTTGTTCGATCAGGACGTCCACGGTGCGGCCCACCCAGCGACTGTTGCGTTCCGCCGAAATCGGTTGCTGCAGCGCCATCAGGGCATCCTTGCGGGCCTGGGCCACCTCTGGATCGACGTGATCGGGCAGGTCGGCTGCTGCGGTGCCGTCCTCTGGCGAGAAGGTGAACACTCCAACATGATCGAAGCGCTGGCGCTCGAGGAAGCCCATCAGGTGCTGAAAATGCTCCTCGGTTTCGCCTGGGAATCCCACGATCAACGTGGTGCGCAGCACCGCGTCGGGGAGTTGCTCGCGGATCTGATCCAGCAGGCGGTCGTTCACATCCGCTTGCCAGGGGCGGTTCATCGACCGCAGCACCTCTGGATGGCTGTGCTGCAACGGCAGATCCAGATAAGGCACAACATTCGGCACGTCCCGGTATGCCGCCAGCACATCCGGTGTCAGGCCGGTGGGATAGGCGTAGTGCACACGGATCCAGGGGATCTCCACTTCCCCTAGGGCACGAAGCAGCTCCGCCAGCTTGGGTTTGCCGTAGAGGTCGAGCCCGTAGTTGGTTGTGATCTGGCTGATCAGGATCAGCTCCTGCACTCCCTGCTCAGCCAATTGGTGGGCTTCAGCCACGATCGATTCAATGGGCCGGCTGCGCTGATCTCCCCGCAGCTTCGGAATGATGCAGAAGGCGCAGCGGTAGTCGCAGCCTTCAGCCACCTTCAGGAAGGCCACTGCCTGATCGGTGGTGCGCTGGCGCGCTAGATGTTCATCGCCCACAAAGGTGGGCACAGCGCTGACTTGGTTGACCCGCTCCCCTGCTTCCACCCGCTGCAGCACGTCAACGATGTGCTGGTAATCGCCGGTTCCCACAATGGCCTTGGCTTCCGGAATCGACTCCAGTAATTCCTCCTGGAAATGCTGGGCCAGGCATCCCGCGATGATCAGCTCCTTGCCCTGTTCTGCCAGTCCCACCAGGGTTCGCACCGATTCCTCGCGGGCGTCCTGAATGAAGCTGCAGGTGTTCACCACCACCACGGCGGCATCGTTTTCATCGGTGCTAACGCCATAGCCCGCTTCCGCCAGCAGCCCCACCATGTGTTCGGTGTCGACCCGATTCTTCTCGCACCCCAGGTGGGCGAACGCGACCGTCGGTTTTGTCGGGGTGCTTGTCATCACGTCGCCGGCAGGCCATCTCTCAGCCTACGAAGCGGCTTGATCACGCTGGAACTGACAGAATTCGAATACTTGAAGATCAAGGATGGGCACCACCCGTCTCGTTAGCCGTCGACGCCAAGATTCAGGCGCGAAATGGGCCCGCATCGCCATGGCGGTGCTGGCCACTGCTGGGCTGATCGACACCGGTTCGATCACCCTCAAGCGCTGGGGCCTGCTTGGCAACCTCACCTGTCCGATGGGGGCTGACGGTTGCGACAAGGTGCTCAACAGCGCCTGGGGGACGGTCTTCGCTGAGATCCCTCTTTCGCTGATAGGAGTGCTGGCCTATGGCGCGGTGCTCCTGATGGCGCTGCTGCCCTTGTTGCCAGGTCTGCAGGAAAACAAGGCCGACCTCTCGCGACGCACCTGGTGGGGCCTGTTCACGGTCTCCCTAGCGATGGCCGTCTTCAGCGGTGTGCTGCTGGGCGTGATGCTGCTCAAGATTCAGGCTTTCTGTTTCTTCTGTGTTCTCTCCGCGGCGCTGTCCCTGGCTTTGTTGGTGCTCTCCATCATTGGAGGCGGCTGGGAGGATCTGGGGCAGCTGCTGTTCCGCGGTGTGCTGCTGGCCCTGGCCGTGCTTCTGGGGGGCTTGATTTGGGCGTCGGTGGTCGATCCCAATCGGCCCGAGACCGTGGCCAGCGGCACCGGCGTTGCCCCGCTCGTCACGACCGAGAGCACACCTGCGTCGATCGCCTTGGCCGAGCACCTCACCAGCAGTGGCGCGGTGATGTATTCCGCTTACTGGTGCCCCCATTGCCATGACCAGAAGGAGCTTTTCGGCAAGCAGGCTTCCGATCAGCTCAAGGTGGTTGAGTGCGCGCCTGATGGTGAAAACAATCAGGCTGACCTCTGCCGCAGCAAAGGATTAGAGGGCTTCCCCAGCTGGGAGATCAATGGCAGCGTCGACTCCGGCGTGAAAGGGCTCGACACCTTGGCGGAACTCAGCGGCTACGACGGCAACACCGACTTCTAAATCAAGGGCGCACGGCTCGGGTGAAGATGCCCTGCTCTCGTTGCTGCCTGGAATGCTGCCGCCATTGCGGCAGCGGCGCGGGAGCATCGCTGCGGTAATGACCGCCTCGGCTTTCGCCGCGAAACAGGCAGGCCTCCAGCATCAGACGGCTGGTTAAAAGCCGGTGGTGCAGATCCAGCAACAGGTTCAGATCGCGTCGGCTGCTTTCCGCCAGCAGGCGAGGGGCACAGGGGTCCGCTCGCAGCAAGGCCTGAAGCAGAGGCTGCTGTTCCAGGTGCTGTTCGTCCTCCTTGACCTTGGTGAGGGCCTTGCGCAGTCCGGAGGCGGACCGCTCCACACCCGCCCGCCGCCAGCAGAGTTGTCGCAGCTGTTCGATCGCGTCGATCAACTGCGAACTACTGCTCCCGTCCAGGTCGAGCTCGAGGGGTTGGGCTGTGCCGTTGGTAGGTGTCGGCAGGGCTGGCCCGAGCTCGATCTCCTTGAGTCGATTGGCGAACACCAGGCACTCCATCAGGGAGTTGCTGGCCAGACGGTTGGCCCCATGCAGGCCGGTGCAGGCCACCTCCCCCACGGCATAAAGCCCCGGCAGTGTGGTGGCGGCCTGCAGATCCGTGGCGACTCCTCCCATCCAGTAGTGGGCAGCCGGGGCCACGGGAATCGGCCGTTCCAAGGGATTGAGTCCGAGTTCATCGCAGCGGTCCAGGATTGTTGGGAAGCGTCGCTCCGCTTGGTCGCGCGGGATGGCGGCGAAGTCCAGCCACATCTGTTTCACCTGCTGCCGCTGCATGGCTTGCATTAAGGCCCGGCTCACCTGATCCCGCGGTGAGAGGTCGCGTTGGCGCAGATGGGCCACAGGGCTGCCCCCGAGGGAATCCACCAGCACTCCACCTTCGCCGCGAACGGCTTCGGAGATCAGAAAACAGGGGGCGTCATCCAGGCGGATGGCCGTGGGATGGAATTGCACGAACTCCAGATCTTCCACTGCAGCCCCCGCTTGCCAGGCCAGGGCGATGCCTTCGCCGCAGGCCTGGGCAGGATTGGTGGTGTTGGCAAACAGATGGCCTCCCCCGCCGCTGGCCAGCACGACAGCGCGGGCTTCGATGCCGTGAAGATTCGCCCCATCCAGCACCTGCACGCCGCAGCAGCGCCTATCGCGCACCAGCAGCTGGGTCACCCGGACGCCGCGGCGGTGCAGCAACCCCGGCCGTTGCTCGACACGATCCCGCAGCACATCCACAAGAGCCCGTCCGGTTTGGTCCTGCACATGCAGGACTCGCCTGTGGCTGTGGGCTGCTTCCAGGGTGGTGGCAAGACCGTCTTGATCCCGGTCAAAAGCCATGCCCAGTTGGTCAAGACGATCCACGCAATGGGGTGCCTCCTGCACCAGCAGTCGCACCGCATCGCCATCACAGAGGTCAGCTCCTGCCAGAAGGGTGTCCTCGGCATGGCTGTCGGCGCTGTCTTCCTTCCGGGTCACCGCGGCGATGCCGCCCTGGGCCCAGCGGCTGGAGGAACGCCGCCCCGTGTTGCGGTTGAGAAGTAAGACCTTCAGCTCTGGGGGTAGATCGAGGCAGGTCATCAACCCAGCTGCCCCGGCACCGATCACCACCACGTCCCAGGGACCTGAGGGGATGGGATCAGAGCAGCGGGGCTGTGCCATCACGGGGACAAAAAAACCGCCGGTGGTCCGGCGGTTCAAACAATCACAGTCATTGTGACGGGGTTAATGGATCAGCGGTACTGACCGTCATTGATGCGGTCGTCGCCCTCATTCAGAGCAATGGAGGGAGGAGTGACAGTGAAATTGTCGCGATACTTGGCGAAGAGCTCTTGCTGACGATCAGTCAGGTCGAGAGACAGCACGTCGTCAACGCTGTCGTATGGGCCGCCAAGAACAATTTTCCCGGCCATGGTCGGATACATGCCAGGAAATTGCTGGAAGCGACGCACGGAGGAGTTGTTGAGGTCGACCTTGCCTTCACGTTCAGCAATCTTGTCGTCCACAACGTTGCGGATCTCGTTGCCGGAATACTTGCTGCGAAGGTCGTCGTCGGCATAAACGCTGTTGGGAAGCACAAGGCCTGCCATCAGACTTGCCATCACCAGTGCGCCGGTCAGCCAGCTCAGAAGCCGCTTCATCTCAACTCTCGATCAGGGGTCAGAACGGGACGACCGGCGTTGCCGGCTCGGGAAGACTACAAGTCGTTGCCCCTTTAAAGCCTCTGATTTGCAGCAGCTTTTGCAGTTCGTTTCACTCGATCAGCCCGCTGAGCCCGGGCTGCAGCAACGCCGAGAGCAGGAATAATCCGTCTACCCAAAGGGTTGTGATCAACACAGCAGCTGCCATGGCTCCGGTCTCACCGTTGGAATCGTTGCCATTCGTGTTCAGGCGACGTCCAACGAATAGGACGATCGCAGCAGCAATCATCAGGGTGACCATGGGCAGGGGCTGAAGCAAATGCAGCCCTGCCTGATGCAGCAGTAGAGGAGCCTGATCCAGGGAAGCGGTCACGACTGGCGGCCAGAACTGCATCACGCCGGTGGCCGCCATGGCCAGGTCTGTGCAGGCTGTACCCAATAAAGATGACAAATAAAACGTTGCCGCCAGCCGCCAGCGGCCCTGCAGGCCACCCAAGGCAACAGGCAAAGCGAAGGCTTCGACGGGCAGGTGCAGCACGGGATGGGCCCGCAGCCAACCCCAGAAAATGCAGCCCGCAAGCCAGCTACCGCTGAAACCAACGAGAAGGGAACCCAGGTCGGATGCCGTCTGGGAGCGGCTCTGATGCAACACCAGGCCGGCTGCAATCAGAACACCCGTGAAAAGGGTTGCTGAGAAAGGATCCAGGCGAACCCAAGGTGCCTGCAGAAACACAGGCAGCACCACCATTGCTGCAGCGATGCGCGCGACCGGAAAGGACCACGACCGAGCGGAGGCTGAGGTTTGCCAGGTGCCGCCGATCAAATCCTTTTCATGAAGAAAGTCACGGAACCTTAGAAGACATCTTCAAGTGACGCGGCCGACATCCCTGCCTTGCGGGCCGGGGATACCGTCAAGGCGACATCTGTTGTCTCGATGGCGGACCCCTCTGCATCCATAACCCTGCTTGAGGCCTGCTGGCGTGATCTGGTGCTGGGAGTGGTGCAGGGACTCACTGAATTTCTGCCGATCAGCAGCACCGCTCACCTAAAGGTGGTGCCTGTGCTCTTGGGTTGGGGCGACCCTGGCGTTTCCGTCACCGCCGCGATTCAACTGGGCAGCATCGTTGCGGTGATCGCCTATTTCCGCAGCGATCTCAGCCAGGTGCTGCGGGGAATCAGTCGTGCCATTCGCCATGGCCAGTGGCGGGAGCCAGAGGCACGTCTTGGACTCGCCATGGCGGTGGGCACCCTGCCGATCCTGGTGGTCGGGCTGGGCATCAAATTCTTCTGGGCTCAGGGTTACGAACAGTCGCCCCTACGCAGTGTTCTTTCCATTGCGATCGTCTCGATCGTGATGGCTTTGTTGCTTGCTTTGGCGGAACGGGCTGGAACCCGTCGCAGGCAGCTCCCGGATGTTTCAGGGCGTGATGGCTTCGTGGTGGGCGTGGCGCAGGCGTTGGCCTTGATTCCAGGGGTGTCCCGTTCTGGCAGCACCCTCACAGCTGCCCTGTTCGATGGTTGGCAGCGGGGCGACGCCGCACGCTTCTCTTTCCTGCTCGGCATCCCCGCAATCACGATTGCGGGGCTGGTGGAACTCAAGGATGCTCTGGATGCCAGTGCTGGTAACGGCCCCCTCCCGTTGTTGGTAGGCATTTTTTCAGCTGCCTTGGTGTCCTGGCTGGCGATTGATTGGTTGCTGAAGTTCCTCCAGCGCCACAGCACTTGGATCTTTGTTGCCTACCGGCTGCTCTTCGGTCTGCTTCTGCTGGTCTGGTGGGGCGCTCACGGCGCACACTGAGTTCAGATGAAGTCGGCTTGTGTGGAATGAGCCATCCGCTGGAGTTGCCGTAGCAGCTCTGGATCCAACCAGCAGTGGCCGCCAGCCTCAGCCTGCTGTGGTGGCCTCCGTAGAGGCCGGCTCGATCGGGGAGGAGTTGGGTTTTGAGCCGGGCGATCAGTTGCTCAGCATCAACGGCATTCGACCACGAGATCTGATCGATTACCGCTACCTCTGCGTGGATGAGGAGCTTTGCCTTGAGGTGCGTGATGCAGCTGGTGCTCTGCATCAGGTGGAGTTGGAAAAGGAGGCTGATGACGGTCTTGGCCTGGCCTTCACCGAGGCCCTGTTTGATGGCTTGCGTCAGTGCAATAACAATTGTCCGTTCTGTTTCATCGATCAACAGCCCCCAGGCCGGCGCGACAGTCTTTACCTAAAAGACGACGATTACCGGCTGAGCTTTCTCTATGGCTCCTATCTGACCCTCACCAATCTGGGCGAGGCCGATTGGCAGCGGATTGAGGAGCAGCGTTTATCTCCCTTGTTTGTATCGGTGCATGCCACGGAGCCCGACCTGCGCTCCCGGCTGCTGGTGAACCCGCGTGCTGCCCAGGTGATGGATCAGCTCGCCTGGTTTGACCAGCGTGATCTGCAGATTCATGCCCAGGTGGTGGTCTGCCCAGGGCTTAATGACGGTCCTGCACTGGAGAGGACCTTGGACGACCTGGCGTCCTTCGCGTCTGGCCCCTGGCCGGCGGTGTTGTCCGCAGCGGTTGTTCCGGTGGGGCTTACCCGGTTCAGGCCGGCTGAAGATGGCCTTGTTCCTGTGGATCCGGCCTGTGCCCGGCAGGTGATTGCCCAGGTGGAACCCATGCAGCAGAACTTCCAGGCGGCCTTGGGCACTCGCTTTGCTTGGCTCTCGGATGAGTGGTACTTGATGGCTGGGTTGCCGTTGCCGCCTCGGGATGACTACGAGGATCTTCCGCAGCAGGAGAACGGTGTGGGCAGCATTCGAGCCTTCCTCGAAGCTCTGGATGCCGCGACTGAAGACCTGCCCAGAGCGGTTCCGCAGCCCCGTCGTTGCAGCTGGGTGGTGGGTCAGATCGTCGCACAGGCATTGCAGCCCGTGGCCGAACGGTTGAATGGCGTTGATGGTGTCGAGTTTCACCTGATCGGACTGCCGAGTCCCTATTGGGGGCAGGACCAAGTGGTGACCGGACTGTTGACAGGTCAGGATCTGCTCAGTGGGTTGCAGGGGCGAGATCTTGGCGATGAGCTGCTGCTGCCGTCGGTGATGTTGCGGCAGGGGCAGCCTGTGTTCCTCGATGACATGACCTTGGAGGCCCTAGCCGCGCAGCTGCCGGTCCCCATCCGGATTGTGCATGGGGCGGCTGACGTCGTGGCCTCAGTTTTGAGTGCCGTAGGAAAAAGTCCCTAAGCTCCGCCAAAGGTTTTTGATTGCTGTGCGCCGGATCACCGCGGGTATTTGTCTCGTTGCGGGCGTCGTCTCCACCGGTGTTCCCTCTGCATTCAGCCAGGAGACTGCGCAGTCTGAGTCGGCATTGGTTGACCAGAACACGCTTCCCGATGCGATCGATTTGAAGGGTGCACGCCCCAAGGCTGATCCATCTGTCGTAGCTCCGGCTCTCGACGTCTTGCCGCCTCCCCTCGTTCCTTTGGCTGCTCCCCCCAGCCTGGCGCTCCCTGATGCGCCGGCTCAGGTGCGCATTCATGAGCTGCGTCCTCTCACCCTGGAGGAGGCTCTTCAGCTCGCTGAGTTCAACAGTCCGAAGCTCAAGGCTGCTGCCAGTCAGGTTGATCAGGCCAAGTCTGCGCTCCGCGCAGCAATCGCAGCTTGGTACCCCACCGTCGACCTCTCGGCCAGTGGGCTCCCCGAATATTTCAAGTCGTACTCCTATCGAAATCCCGACTTCGTCCCGGATCGGGTCGTGCAGAAACCCTCACCTCGGGTCAACCCCATCACCGGTGAGGAGACGAAGGTCAACCCCAATACCGGTGAGGAGTACACCCGCCCTGTGACACGGGATGGATTCAATGAGAGGTATGGCCGCGAGTGGCGGGTCAACGTCAGTCTGCAAGTGAGCTGGGATCTGATCAATCCTGCACGGGTTCCCCAAATCGCTGCATCTCGGGATCAGTTTGAGCGGGCCCGCGATTCCTATCTCATTGCTTTGCGAGATCTGCGTCTCGACTCAGCAACTGCCTATTTCAATTTGCAAGAAGCTGATGAAGGTGTACGCATTGGCCAAGTCTCGGTGCAGGCTTCGTTGGTGAGTTTGCGTGACGCACGGGCCCGCTACAACGCTGGTGTGAACACCAAATTGGAGGTTTTGGAGGCAGAGACTCAGTTGGCTCGCGACCGCAATCTGCTCACGACCCGTTTGGGTGAGCAAAGCGTTTCTCGTCGTCGGTTGGCATCCCTGCTCGATCTTCCACAGGATGTCACTCCAACCGCAGCGACACCTGCTCGCCCATTGGGCTTATGGGAGCCAACTCTGGAAGAGAGCATCGTTGCTGCTTACAACTATCGCGAGGAGCTCGACCAGTTGATCCTCGATATCTCGATTAACAACAGCCAAGCGAATGCATCTCTCGCAGCTGTTCAACCCGTTCTTCGTTTCGTCAATTCCACCACGGTCACGCGAAATGAGGGCCAGACCGGTCAGACGTCACTCAGTGACATTGATATGGGTGACTTCACTTATAGTTATCAGAACGCCACCGCGTTGAGGGCAACCTGGCGTTTGTTTGACGGTGGTCGTGCACGGGCCGATTACCGGCGCTCCAAGCAGGCGGCAGACGAGAGCCGTTTCAATTTCGCGAGAACCCGTGATCAGATCCGGCTCGAGGTGGAGGACAGCTTCATTGGTCTGAGAACAGCCATTCAGAGCATCGACACCACATCTAGCGAGGTTCTTTCATCGAAGGAATCCCTGCGTTTGTCGCAGCTTCGGGTCCAGGCTGGCGTCAGCACCCAGCGGGAAGTGGTGAATAACCAGCGTGATCTCACCAACGCTGAGCTGCGATATGCCGGCGCAATTCGCGAATACAACACCAATCTGGCTCAGCTGAGGCGCCGAACAGGCTTGGATGCCTTGGTGGCCTGCAATGCGGTGTCTCTGCCTGCTACCAAACCTGAATCCGATCAACAATCGATTCCCATTGAGCCAACCCCGCTCAAGACCGCCTGTCCATCTGTGGGTTCGGCGGGTGCGGCGGTGAATCAGACTGAGAGCAGTCCTGTTCAGCCTCTGTGGTGACCTTGGTGCTCAGTGACGATCAACTGAGCTCCGTTCATCTGCTGCTGGATCGCATTCGTGCTCGTCAGCTGCAGGATTTTGGCCAGATCGGTTCCGATGTGAAGCCGGATGGTTCCTTGATTACCGACTGCGATCGCTGGAGTGATGCCGCTCTGGTGGAGGGGTTGGCCAGCATTGCCCCAGGGGAGGGCGTCCTCAGCGAGGAGGGATCCAAAACAGTCCCAGCCACGCGCGCCTATTGGGTGGTGGATCCCCTGGATGGGACCACCAATTTTGCGGCAGGCATCCCTTATTGGGCGATTTCCGTGGCGCGCTTCGTGGATGGCCGTCCCAGTGAGGTCTTTCTCGATGTGCCAGCGCTGGGGCAACGTTTTGTCGCCCTGCGTGGCCGCGGTGCCACGCGCAACAACCAGCCGCTGTCGGCAGAGACCAGAGCCTTGGCAACCAGTGCCTGTGTTTCCCTCTGCAGCCGATCGATTCGAGTGCTGCAGCGCAAACCCGATCAGCGCTTCCCCGGAAAGATTCGTTTGCTTGGTGTCGCCAGCCTCAATCTGGTGAGTGTGGCGATGGGGCAGACCATCGCTGCATTGGAGGCCACTCCCAAAATCTGGGACTTGGCGGCAGCCTGGTTGGTGCTGGACGAGCTGGGTTGTCCGATTCGCTGGTTGGATGCGGATCCAGCCCAGCTCTCTCCAGGTGAGGACGTTGCTGAACGCGGTTTTCCCATGCTGGCGGCCGGTTCATGGGCCCATTTGGCGCGTTTTCTTCCCTGGGGAGAGGCTCTGGTCCAGCGCTGAAGCGTGTTGGTTGCAATGGTGTGAGCTGTGGTGTTATGGTTTTGTCTTGCGCGGGAGCCGAGAGGCGAGCGCG
>NZ_UCNW01000013.1 GCF_900474185.1 Synechococcus sp. UW69
TGATGTGCCCCTAGATTTGTAGACGCCTTGCTTGGTAAATTTGGAAGCAAGGAGACTGACATGTCAGGGATGAGATACACGGAAGAGTTCAAACGCGAGGCTGTTGCCCAGGTCACAGATCGGGGGCATTCGGTCAAGAGCGTTGCGGATCGGTTGGGCGTTTGCACCAAGTCAATTTATGATTGGGTCAAGCGTTATGGCCGACAGGAACCGGAACGGCGCATTGTTGATGAAGGCCAGGCAGAGAACCGTCGTTTAAAGGCAGAGTTGGCGCGGGTGACTGAGGAGCGTGATATCCTAAAAAAGGCCGCCGCGTACTTTGCCAGCGAGTGCCGGTGAAGTACGCCTTCATCAAGACACATCGTCGGACCTTTTCAGTGCAATCCATGTGTCGTGTTTTGAGCGTTCACCGAAGCGGGTTTTATGCCTGGATGAAGGCCTTGTCCTGCCCAAGAGCCAGGCGGAACAGGCGTTTAACGGGTCTGATCAAACAGTCGTGGCTGGAGAGCGGGTGTGTTTATGGCTACCGCAAGGTTCACCATGACCTGTTGGGGCTGGGTGAAGCGTGTGCACCAAACACCGTTGCCAAATTGATGCAAAAGGCTGGATTAAGGGCACAGGTGGGCTATCGACGCCGCTCGGGACACTATGGTCACAAGCCGTCTATTGTTGCCACCAACCAATTGAAGCAGGACTTTTCTGTTCCTGCTCCTGATCAGGCCTGGGTAACGGATATCACTTACATCCGCACCCATGAAGGTTGGCTATATCTGGCCGTGGTGATTGATCTCTATTCCCGCCGGGTTGTCGGCTGGTCGATGCATTCACGCATGCAGACGGACCTTGTTTTGAATGCTCTTATGATGGCTCTCTGGCGACGCAAACCTAAGGCCAAAGTCATCGTCCATTCCGACCAGGGGTCACAGTATACCAGCCATGAATGGCGATCGTTTCTGCAGAGCCACAATCTGGAAGTCAGCATGAGCCGACGAGGAAACTGTTATGATAACGCCGTTGCCGAGAGCTTCTTCCACTTGCTTAAAACTGAGCGGATCAGACGCAAAACCTACAAAACCCGCGAGAATGCGCGTCAGGACGTGTTCGATTACATCGAACTGTTCTACAACCCAAAACGAAAGCATAGTAACAATGGGATGCTGTCACCCACCGACTTCGAACGGCAGCAAAAAATGAAACTGCAAGGTGTCTAACAAACTTGGGGCACATCA
>NZ_UCNW01000014.1 GCF_900474185.1 Synechococcus sp. UW69
TCCTCAAGGGTCGCGTTGACGGCCTCGAGGCCCGTGTTGGCGAACTGGAAGCAACTCAGTTCTCCACCACCACCAAACTCACGGGCCAAGCCACCTGGGTGTTTGGAGCCAACCGCTTCAAGGGATCCGCCTCACGGCTTCGTTCCGAGAGCACCAAGATGTTCGGCGGAACGACGTTCAATTACGACCTTCAGCTGGGGTTGGCGACCTCTTTCAGCGGAAAGGATTTGTTGACCACGGTTTTGCGTGGCGGCAATTTCGACGGCGACGACAACGTCTTCGGCAGTGGTGGGCCGTCGGGTCTGGCAACGCTGGAAACAGCATTTCAGGAGGGTGATCGCCCCAATCTCGTGGCGATCGACAAACTGTTTTATTCCTTCCCGTTGGGTGATGACATCACCATCACAACGGGCCCGATTGTTGGCCAGGAAGACATGCTTGCGGTCTGGCCGAGCGTCTATCCCAGTGATCCGATTCTCGATGTGCTCACGGTGAATGGAGCTCCGGGGGCCTACAACAAAAACAAAGGTGCGGGTGTGGGCATCAGTTGGGCCCCGGAAAGCGGAGCCCGTGCGTCGGCCAATTACGTGGCTGCCAATGGTGCATCGAGCGACACTCGCACTGGCGGCTTCGCCACCGACAAGGCAGGGGGCACCGGCACGCTGCAGCTGGGTTGGGAGGGTGACAACTGGGGTGTGGCTGCGCTCTATTCCAAGGTTCAGAACGGTCAAGACCTGATCGTTTACGCCACACCCTTGGTCAAGGATCACGTCAGTGCCCGGGGTGTGACCCATGCCTATGCCCTTGGTGGTTTCTGGCAACCGCTGCAGACCGGCTGGCTTCCTTCGCTGTCGCTCGGTTGGGGCATCAATCAATCCGAGACCCAGTACAAAGGCCAGGTGAGCACGAGTCAGTCCTGGACGGTGGGGCTGGAGTGGAATGACGTCTTGATGGAGGGGAACAACGCCGGCATGGCTGTGGGCCAACCCGTCTTCGCGACGGATCTTCGTGGAGGTGACACCCCTGCCGATGGTCAGTTCATCTGGGAGTGGTGGTATCAGTTCCAGGTCACCGACAACATCAGCGTCACCCCTGCGCTGTTCTATCTCTCACGACCCATCGGTGAGTTCACACCCAATGGTTCAACGTTTCAACAACTGGGCGGCTTGATTAAAACCACCTTTGTCTTCTGAGCGGTGATGACAAGGGAATACAGAGGAATCACTCAATAACGACGTCTCACCGTTGAAACCGATTCACCTCCGGTCGAAGATCGCGTTGTAGTTGGTGCACAGACCAGACCTCACGCCAATGCTTCGGATTCAGGGGGATGCGCAGCTGCTCCGCTCATTGCTGCTTCATGCGGATAGGGCCTGCTCAGAGCGTATTGAGAAAAGATCTCAATCCGAGGCCCTTATTGAGAATGACTTGCAATATCGACAAGGTCTCTGTACTCTTGCGAGTAATTCTCATTCGCGTTAGTTCGTGACGACCTCCGCTTACCGCTTCCTTCCGGACGATCCGGCGGCACCCTTGTCGATGCCAAGGCTGCAGACCGTCTTGTTGGATCCTGCTGGCCGAGATCAGGCCACTGTTCTTGAAGTCTTGGAAGGCGTCTGTCGGGTGTATTGCCCTTGCGAAGAGACCGAGGGGATGACGTTGGCGTTTTTGCAGTCTGGCGACAGGCTCCGCACCGACCGCATGTGCAGCGAAGGTGCCTGCGTCGAAGCCTTAACGGCATTGAAGTTTCGTCGTGATTCAGTCTCCACGGACGAAATGGGTATCGATGCAGTGAATGAATGGACCTTGCAGCTCCTGCGTGTGCGTCATCTCGGTCAAGCAGAGCAGCGTCTTCATGCTCTTTTGGCCCTGCTGGTGAACCGACTCGGACTCCGTTGCAGCGACACCTATCAGCTTCCCTTTCGCCTCACCCACGATCGCTTTGGTGAACTGATTGGAGCAACACGTGTCACCACTACGCGTCTTCTTTCGAAGTGGCGTCAAGCTGATTTGGTTGCTATGGCACCTGGTGATGTCACGATGCGACTCTCTCCTGAACTCATCAACTCATCACCCCTGCAATTTTGAACGCCGTGAATGTGGATACATTCGGAGTTCTTGGAGACCTCTGCAAAGAAGCTGACTGGATATGGCAGCGCATGCAGTCAGCCAGTCGTTCCATTCAACGCTGTCAGCATCCGCGCCTCAAGGAGCGCCTTATCTCAGAGATATGCCTACATCGCAATCGATGTCTGGCAATACAGGATTCCTTGGCAAAGATCAAACATTATCTTGATCCTCAATCAGCTCAAAAACATTTACTGGAGGAGTTGCTCTTTCGATGTTTATCCCATAGGCTCTCGGTCAACCAAATCTATTGAATAAAAACTCTTGTCTTGTTTGAGGCCTACATAAAGTGTTGGCCTCAATTTTTTGTCTGCAATTTTCAGAATTCCGATCATGGTAAATAGTGTGCCTCTTGAGCTACATTTGACACCGCGACTAGCATGCAATGTTCATAATTAGTTGTCTGGTATGGCCATAATAAATGGGTCTTCCTTGGACGGGATCGACAGCCTCATTTAAATCCAATTTGTCGTTGGTGAATCGGCAAAATTGGGGAGGTTTATTGGATATGCCCAGCCTTATAGGCTGGGCTTTTCTTTAGGTTTGGATCCGTTTGAGTGGATGTGTATCACCTTTCGATCAATGATCAATGATCAATGATCATTTGTTTACTCACCATTTGAGCGATTTTTTAAATTTGAACAACGAGGCTATTTCCATCATGCTTGTTGGATCTCAGGTTTTGGAAGAATTCATTGATCACATTGAGCGAGATGACTTCGTTCGCTTGCGTTGGCTTAAACGCATCCGAGAGTCAGGCTTTGATCAAGCACTTTCAGAGTATAGAGAAAGTATGATTTGTTCCGAAACGCTTGAGACTAACATTTGCCAGATACATCAGGGTCAATGATTTGCTTGGTTGTATCTGATAGCACTTGGATCTGAAACAAGCTTCAAACTGGCTGGCAAAACTTCTGAGAAAATTATGGGGTGATTTGAATTGCATGGCTTTCACAATCTTCTTTGCAACGTCAACTGGTAAAACTGAAGACGTCGCTGATCGGCTGAAGGAGCTTCTCCCCGGAACTGAAGCGAAGGATGTCGACAACATTGACTCAATTGATGAGTTGGTCTCTGCCGAGTCGTTGATTTGCTGTGTTCCGACATGGAATACTGGTGCTGACGAGGCACGCTCTGGAACGGCTTGGGACGATTTGGTTCAAGAAATCCCAGACAAAGATTTTGCTGGGAAATCTGTAGCCATTGTCGGCTTGGGAGACTCTTCTGGCTATTCAGATTTCTTCTGTGATGCTATGGAAGAACTGTATACAGCATTTCTTCAATCTGGAGCTAAATTGATTGGTAAAGTACCTACTGAAGGCTATACCTATGATGATTCGAAAAGTGTGATTGATGGTAAGTTTTGCGGTCTCGCAATCGATGAAGACAATGAGTCGGAGTTAACAGACCAACGACTTCAAGCATGGGTTCAGCAAATCAATGCAGAGTCGTAAGTTTCGTATTTGAATTCAATCGAAAGCGCCCTCAAGGGCGCTTTTTTTAACGGTGTACCCAGTCCACTCGAACGTCCTTGCGCTGGTTGAGATACTTATCAATCGCCATCGCTGCAATGCACCCATCTGAACAAGCGACAACAGCCTGTTTGAAGGGAGTGTTGCGAATGTCGCCGATTGCCCAAACTCCTTCCACATCCGTCATCATGTCATTGTTGACACGAACTCCTCCATTGGCATTGATTGGTATTTGCTCTTGGAGGTAGTCGGTGATCGGTAATGAGCCAGTGGAGTAAACAAATGCACCTTGAACCAATATTTCTTGCGTATTATCCTGCCCAAAGGATTGCACCTTGACGCTGGACACTCCATTCTCGTCCCCCTCAATCGAGCTTAATCGTGTTCTTTTCCAATGCTTGACATTGCTGGAATCAAGTAATATCTGAACTTCAACTGAATTTATGTTTGGCTTGTTGTTGGTTACCCAATGTACTGTCGATGCGAACTTTGTTAGAACAAGTGCTTCATCGATTGCTTCTTGGTTTGATCCATAGACCACAACTTCTTGATTTTTGTAGAATGCTCCATCACAAGTTGCGCAGTAACTTACACCTCTGCCAAGAAACTCATTTTCCCCGGGTAGTGTCGATGCTCTTCCCATCGCACCTGTTGCTAGCACTAAGGTCTTGCCGACGAATGTTCCCTCCGGTGTGTAGACGATCTTTTCAGTATCCGACATAATGATTCCATAGACTTGGGCTTGTTTATATTCAGCCCCATAGCTGATTGCTTGATTTCTCATCGTTTTCAGGAGATCTTCTCCTGATGCATCACCTGCCACGCCAGGGTAGTTGGCAATTTTGTGTGTGATCGCTAGTGCTCCAACAGCTGGATTCTTATCCAGGATGATTGTTGATAAATTTGATCTTGCTGTATACAAAGCACAGGAACAACCTGCAGGTCCCCCACCGATGATTACAACATCTGCATTATTGATATCTGTCATGAGAATCTTTTGGTAATACTCAGATCTTGAATATTTTCAGAAGCTATGTCTGAACTTTTGTTGGGTACCATGTCGATAAAAGACTCAATCATTTTTGCGGTTTGGTTCCATTCAGTGAATGGGAAAAAATGCCGACCACTATTGATTCGTTGATAACAGTCACCTGGCTTTAAATGCTGCTGCCAGCGTTTGTAGCTGCATTGATCAATTACGAAATCCTTGCTGCCATTGATGATAAGAATTGGAATTTTGATTTGATCAAGATTTTCTATCTGAGTATGTCCGACAATTGATCCATTAACGAAATCATTGTCTAGGCACTTTGCCAAAAGCCTTGCGATTATGATTTGTACGTGATCGGCATGGGTGTCTATGAGGAGACGGCTTAAGTGGCTTAATATATGAAATCTTGAGCACGGTAATTGACTTCTCATCGCTTGATAGTGGGATGTCCATTGATTGCTTGATTGGGCATCTACAGACAACAATGAAACTGAGGAAACATTCTTCGGATATTTTTTTGCGTATAGATAGGCTACTGAACCACTTATCCCATGGCCTACAAGGTGAACTGGCTCAGAAGAATCCTCTACTGTTTGCTTTAAAAGGTCATGAATGATATCAACATCACATGATTCATCAGGGTCATGTTCGAATGACCATCGCTTAACACCATATTGTTGGCTTAAAACCTGCGCCGTACGTTTAAATAGACAATACAATGATGGTTGAAGATCAACCCAGATTATTTTACTTTTTTCCATGCGTTTCTATTTTAGTTATCCTCTTATACATCGACCTGCTCCCCTCCCCAGAATAAACAGATCACTGTATTCTTTATCACAAGTGGAGTTGTCACAGTTTTTTTGAATCGGGATAAGAAAGCAAAACTTTCCCTTGCTCTACTTGATGCCTTATTCTCTTAATTAATTTTTTTTCGATGGGATCAGCTTTAGCTTCGTAGTCAAGCATATCTCTAAAGATACTGTCGCTGATTTTGTTGAAACATGCGATGTGTAGATATTGCTCCACAAGACTTGATTTGTTTTTGTGCACTTCACCCATTCGTCTGCTCGATTAAATGAATACCTCTATCTTCACCAAAGCTCATCTTCACAATCTGTCTTTACGACTAAATCTGATGTTGCATATGCTACGCAAAGCAGTGTATAACCATTTTCCATTTGGTCGTCGTCGAGAAAACTCTGATCTGATTGGTCAATTGTTCCTTGAATGATTTTTCCCAGGCAAGTGCTGCATGCTCCCGCTCTACAGGAATAACTCATATCAATCCCAGCTTGCTCTGCTGCCTCAAGTACATATTCATCATCAGGACATTCAAAATGTTTTGTTCCATCAGGGAGTCTCAATTCAATTTTGAACGACGCCATTTTTCAAAATAAAATCCACTATAACTTTAGTATGCTTGTAGCTCGATTAAATTTTACCATGTTTATGTTTCATTGGTTACATGTATGGCTTCTCTTGAGTAGTGTCATTTTTGTTTAATTTAATGAGCCTTGCAATACTCTTGTTGGTATTTTTATGGAATAATTCAGCAAAGGCTATGACGTATTTTTTATATAAGCAAATTTTACAAATGGACAAGCAATCCCCAGAGAAGGTTTCTCATTATTTAGGACATGCAAGCGGTTGGCGGAAAAAACGCCTGAAGATTGCTATGGCCCTAAGAAATCAAGGATGGACTCACAAGCTAATTGCTGAGTATTTAGAGGTCTCACCCAAATCACTGATGCGCGACATTAAATGTTTTATTATCGATCCACAGGGATTACGGGCATCTTCGTGAAAAAGATGTCCGTAATTGATACTGTCTCTAGGAGTAATTTTTCTCTTATGCCTGAAGAGAGGCTGGTTTGTTATTCCCTTGATCCAGCTCGCTGTCGATGAGCAATAAGGCGGCAGCTTGATTATTTGCGAATTTGACTCGCCCCAGCATGTGTCCGAATTCATATTCAGATTGTGTTTGCATCTCTACCATTGGGTCTAGAAATACTGTTGTTCGTGTATCACTTACTCTCTCTGCCATGGAGTAAAGCTGTTGCAATGAGGCCGTCACATCAACCTCCATTTGAAATGCTGATGCCATGACATCGGCTGGTGATTCCCAGTTCTGCAAAGGAGCTTCAACGGTCTTCAGTTCAACGCTTTGCCCCCGAGCGATGATGTATTCGGCGAATTGTGCTGCATGCTCATGCTCACTGCTTGATTCGTCTCGGAAGAACCGAGAAAACCCCTTCAGTGTTCTTTCAGCAAACCAGATCGCTGCGGCGAAATATGAGGCGTGTGCCTGCCTTTCCATGTTGAGGTGGTCTTGGATGGCATTCAGAAGTTCAGGACTTATTGCTTCCGCGATTGCACGACCTGAGGGGCCAGTTTCAATAGAAGCTGAGGCATTTGAACGAGATGTTGAAAGCATTCCTCTTAAGCAATTGATCAAATGATACGCGCTGGCGAATCGAATTGCAGACAGCGTGTGTCATATGCACCAAGTTAAATGAGAGTCATTATCAAAAGATAGTCGCTGAATTGATATTTCTGACTATTTCCAGATTCCAAATCACCGCCAGCCAGCGTTGGCCATCACTTGTATTGCAGTTTTCTGTGTTGAACCAAGAGCACTTATTGATACATTGTCAGGCGTGAAACGACCAAATTTTTTCAATTCTTTTGATGTTCCAAACCCTTTTAAAGGATACTCATACGTTGGGCCTGCGATCAATCGAGTTCCTTGCGGAGATGAAAGGAACTCAATAAACGCAATCGCCTCTTTTTTGTTTTTAGCTGATTTTGCGACTCCAGCAGCACTGATATTCACATGCGCTGGATTTGGCATGATTAATTTTATGTTTGAAGTTAATTTCTGATCATTCTTTCCACTAGCTCCTGCTTGCATTCTCGCCAAGTAATAATGATTAACTAGAGCAACTCCACACTTTCCTTGCCCCACTGCGCGAATTAGTGAAACATCACCGGAGAAGTAAGGTTGGCTTACATTGCTGACCATCTGCTTGACCCATGCACTGGCTTTCGCTTGGCCTTTCAGAACAATTTGGTCGGCCACAAGCGACTGATTATATACGTTCTTCCGTTTACGTAGGCAAATTTTTCCTTTCAAGCCTGGATTTGATAAATCTGCGTAGGTCTTGATTGTATTTGGATTGACGATATTTGGATTGACAATAATTGCCCTGACGCGTCTTGTGAAACCAAACCATCGATTGGAAGGATCTCGAAAACGTGCCGGGACGTTTGATATCAGCTTTTGCGTCTTGACTGGTTGCAACAGGCCTGCTTGAGCAGCGTTGTTGACTCTTGCCGAGTCAACCAACAGAATGACATCTGCTTTTGAATTGGCTCCTTCTCTCTTAAGTCTTTCAACAAGTGAAATTCCTGTCGCTTCGATCAGTCTTACTTTGATTCCAGTTTGCTGGCTAAATTGTTTGAATGCTTTTCTATCAGTATTGTAGTGACGGCCTGAGTAAACTCTTACTTCTTTCGACTCTGCTGAAGGTATGGCGGCGAACGGGGCCACTAGTAGCAGGGTGGCAAGGAATTTGAGCATGTCTAGAATCACATACACCTCTATATTAGTTCGGTCACGTGAATTGTCAGCTTATATGAACGCAGCTTATGTAGCAAATGCTCTGTGCAACTCAATGTCGTTTTCTCTTTGATCGATGGAATTTATTACCCATCCATTGTTGCCTTTTGATGAAATACAAGATATTCAACAACGACTCCTGGCCCCTAACCTCCCTTGGCGCGATGGTCGTCTAACGGCGGGTGATCAGGCGTCGTTAGTCAAGAAGAATCATCAACTTGACCCAAATTCGGAGCTTACTCTTTCAATTACCAACCGAATATCAACAGCACTTACCAGCGATCCATTAATTAAGAGCTTTACGCTTGTTCGCAAGGTTCACAGCCTTCTGGTTTCTAGATCTGACTCTGGAGATGGTTATGGTTGGCATGTCGATAACCCTTTCTCTCGTTATGGCCGACGTGACCTGTCTTTTACAGTCTTTTTAAGTGATGAAGACTCCTACCAGGGAGGCTCCTTGTCAATTCAAAGTGGTGGAGATAAGACTACAGAATTTCGATTGTCTCCTGGCCAAGTTGTTGTCTATCCTTCCTCCCTTCTCCATTGTGTTCAACCTGTTATTGGTGGAACACGATTCGTTTGTGTTGGTTGGATTGAAAGCTATGTGAAGTCTGCGGAAGACCGTTCCTTGCTTTTTAATCTCGATGCTGGTGCTCGCGGATTGCTTGCCCGTCATGGTCGGTCTGATGAACTTGATTTGATTTTTCAAAGTTATACAAATGCTATCCGGCGCCTATCTTCCTGATTTGTATCTTTTGACCTTGCCAGCTGCGTCGTTAATGACTATTTCTGATTGAGATTTGGCATAATAGAATTTTGGGTCTGTTTATGGTCAAGCCATCCGCAATTTCTGTTTTTGCAGCTGCCACCTCGCTTCTCGTTGCCTCTGCAGCTGTTCCAGTTGTCCATGCTCAGAATGCTGGTGGACTTCAAGAATGGAACACCGACCAAGGTGTTGATGAAGAAAGCGTCATGGACTCCGATGCAGCAGCCTTAAAGAAAAAGGCAGAACAAGAGGATGTCTGTGTTCCCATCGGTGAGGGCGAGAACTGCTGGTGAATCTAATCTTGTGAGATTATTTGAGGGGCATTCGCCCCTCTTTTTTATGTAAAAAAAGCGCCCCGAGGGGCGCCAGTCTGTTGATCAAATGTGGATCAGAATTTGAAGGTCGTCTTGACGAGACCGCCAAACTTGTTGGCTCCATTCACTTGATGTTTGCCCTTTGCATCATCAACCCAGAACACAGCAGGTGTGATGGTGATGTTGTCGGTCACACGGAAGTCGTAATAACCTTCGATTGCAAAGTTCTGGTCGTCAGCCTTTTGCCCCTGAACTTCGGTGGCGTAGCTGGAGTAGGAACCAAAGCCAAGTCCCAGCTTGTTGCCTTCCATGAAGGCGTCATTCCAGTTCAGGCCAACCATCCAGCCCTTAACGGCTTCGGAGTTGCCGCGGTATTCACTATCAGCCCAACCGAAGTCAAGGCCCGCACTGATGGTGGGAATGAATCCGCTGTCTTCAGGTGACCAGTAGCCGCGAAGGCCAACGGCGTGGATGGGGTGAGCCAGATCCTTTGCCGTGGGTGTGGAGTAACCCATAGCCGCCTTGGCTTCTGTCTTGATCGTGCAGGTTTTCACACCCAGCTCGTCAGTTACACAAACCTTGTCCTGCTGAGCATTCTTCAGTGCGTAGAGCGCTGAAACATGCCACTTGCGGTTGCCGTAGCCAACTTGGCTGAGCAGGTATGCATCGGTGTCTTCACCGAACATTTGCTTTTTAGAACCGCTCTTCGCACCGTCACCACCGTCGGCAACGTAGTTCACAGCAATGTTGAAGGCTGCGTCACCAGGATCGACATCCTGACGCCACTGCACACCAAAGCCTTGGCCTGTGCTGGCACCCAGAACAGCGCCGTAACCACCCAGTTTGAATGCCTTGAGGATCGGCTTGTAACGGGTTGGCGTTTCGATCATGTAGTAGTTCTCGATCAACGCACCAACGGTGACCTTGAACTCGTTGCCGATCGGGAAGCTATACCAGAGCTTGTCCACCTTGATGTTGTTGTCACCGCTCTTGGCATCAGCCAGATAAGAGTCTGATTCGGTCCAGACGTTCTTCATGTTGCCCGTGCGAAGACGGGTGTACAAGCGATCCTTGCCGGTGAAGGAGGTGTCGAGGTTCAGCGTGTAGCGATAGGAGAAGCTGAATCCATCGCTCTCGCAGGAACCAGGCGATTTCTCGTTGCACTCGTCGCGATCGGCATACTTCACTGCGCCAGTGAAGAAGTCAGCCTGACCACGCAGTTTGGTGGTGGTGGAGAACTGGGTTGCTTCCAGTTCGCCAACACGGGCCTCGAGGC
>NZ_UCNW01000015.1 GCF_900474185.1 Synechococcus sp. UW69
CACCGGCTGACCAGCCGCACGAAAACTTCGTCTTCCCTGAAGAGGTTCTGCCCCGCGGCAACGCCCTTTGATCGCAAGAAGATTGTTTCCATCAACCGCCCAACAGGGCGGTTTTTTTTGGTTTATTGGTCGTCTTGAGCGGCAGTCAAACGAAGAGTGATGTCGACGCTGTCCTGTTGGACAAGCAGTGCTCGCATCAGCGCATCGATAAGAAGAATGATGCCAACCAGTTCCAGTGCTTCTTCGAGGCCTGTGATGGCGCCATACCAGGGGCTATGCAGGCGGATCAGGCTCGATCGAACAGCAAAGCTGCCGATCATCTCCATGCCAATGGCTCCGCCCACATAGACGGCGCCTGAACGCAGCAACCCTGTTGCCGTTGCTCTGGGGATCGACCCGAGGAAGCTTCGAAATTTCCAGAGCATGATGAGGGCGAGGGCGGCGTAGGGCACCACCCAGGTGGATGCCAGGGCGGGGTGCACCTGGTGTCGTAGCCCTGGAATGATCAGGATCTCGTGAATCTGCAGTGCTTCGTCGAGCGCCAGAAAGATGAAAATCTTCGACAGCAAACGCCAGTCATCTGCTGCGTCGGGGTTGCTGTTGTGACCCAGTCGCTGCATCAACAGTGCTGATATCAGCAACAGCGAGCTGCTGAACAGGGTGGGCAGGTTGAGCTCCCGGTCCATGTTGAGGCTGTCGAGCCAATGCTTCTCGGCCCCGAAGCCATAAATGCCCACTTGAACGACGCAGTGGGCCACCAGAAACCCTGCGGTGATGGCCAGCAGCAGGTTGCGAACAGACCTGGGAGTGAGGGGCATGATCCCTTCTTGGCTGTGGTCTGCTGCTTTGGATTGCTGAGTCACGATTGGATGGTGCGGAGGACGAACAACGGCCCCGCTCTTCGGTTCTAAACCTCTGCTTAACCTGCGCTTCGCGCAAGAGACGGGTTGGTGGCAGTGATTTACACACGGGGTCGCGGCCTCAAGACCGCTCTTACCAGATTGTTTGTGGTGATTGCGGCGGCGTCTCTACTGACGGTGGTGGTGCAACTGGTGAGCACTGCGTCTGGCGGATCTTCCCTGGATCTCGGTTGGGGTGTCTTGGCGGGGGTGACTACGGCCGTGGCGATCTGGGCTGCCCGCTCCAAGTGGTTGCTGCGGTTGCTGTCGGTTGCCGATCCCTTGGCTCATCAAGGGCGTTCCCGCGCGGTCTGGGGGCTCCTGGCGCTTGTGGTTTTGCTTGTGGTGGCGCTGAAGACCGGCTCGGCGGATCGTGATGCCTACAAAAATCTGGTGTTTGGCGAAGGGGGGCTGGTCGAGTGGAGCCAAGTGCTTGTCCTGGTGCTCGCCACCCGAGCGGCCTGGCTGATCGGCACTGATTTGAATGCACGTCTGGAGGAACGCCGACCCGGGCACCTGTTCCAGATCGGTGCCGGATGCCTGGCCCTGGTCTTGATGGAGGAACTCGCCTGGGGTCAGGTGATCTTCAGTTGGCGGACTCCGCCCTTGTTGAACGAGATCAATGCCCAGAACGAGACGACCCTGCACAACATCGGTTGGTTTCAGGATCGACTGGATGTCGGCACGTTCTTCGCGACCCTTGGGGTTTTGGCTGTTGTGGTTTTGGCGCCTCGCTGGATGCGAGCTCTAACCAAACAGTGTTCGGAGCCGATGGCGGCCGTGACCAGGGCCCTCACCCCCGCTTCCTACAGCTGGCCGTTGTTCCTGGCGGTTTCTGCACTGGCGTTCTTCATTGCCACGCGGACCTTTGCCGACGTGATCCTCAACAGGGATCAGGAGTGGGGTGAGCTGGTGCTGTACGCGTCGATCTATCTCTTGCTGCTGCGGACGCGGGTGCTGCTTGGCCCCGTGCAGGACGCTCCGTAACCTGCCCAAAATCCATCCAGGACGGCTGCATGCGTCGACCCAGCGGCATTGATGCGCCCTCCACGACACGGTGGCCACGCAACGTGTTGGCGATGGCGGGCCTGTTTGCCCTGATCTGCTTTGCGTTGCAGCTCTGGCGGCTGTTCAGCCTCAGCGCGACCTATGACCAAGCCCTGTTTCTGCAGGAACTCTGGGCCACCGCTCAGGGGCGGCCTTTTGAAAGCAGCCTTTCATCCGTGTTGTCCGGAGCGGTGGTGGTCGGCGATGGTCTTCCGTCCATCGATTACTTGCACTTGGGGCAGCACGCCAACGTCCTCACCGTGCTCATGGCCCCCCTGGTGGCTGTGTTCGGGATGTGGGCGCTTCCTTTGCTTCAGGTGGGGCTTCTCGCCGCCGCGGGGCTCGTGTTGTGGAGATTGGCCGACTCGCGACTGCCGCGCCCCTTGGCGGAGCGGATCACGCTGGCTTACTTCCTCAGTGGCGCGGTGATCGGTCCGGCCATCGAGAACTTTCACGATCTGGTTTGGTTGCCTTTGTTGGCGTTCCTGGTGGTGGGAGGCTTGCTCGATGGCTGCCGTTGGCGGGTGTGGCTGTTTGGTGCCTTGTTGCTGTTGGTGCGAGAAGACAGTGGTTTGTTGCTGTTTTCACTCGGGCTTTGGGCCTTGGTCCGTCGTCCCGGTCAACGCATCACCGGCGCCCTGCTGATGCTCGTTTCCTTTGCGTGGGTTGTGTTGGTCACCGGATGGATTCAACCGATGGTGGACTCCTCCTTGTCGGATCGCTTTCTCAAGGAGAAGTTCGGCCATCTGGTGGACGATCCGTCGGGGGGAACCGTTGCTGTGCTTTGGGCGATGCTGCGCCAGCCCTTGGCCTTGCTAGACGCCTTGGTGTCGCCGCCGGGAGCAACTCTCGGCTTTGTGCTGGCGTTGAGCCTGCCGCTCGTGCTGGTGCCCTTGCTCTCGGTGGATGCGGCTTTGCTGATGTTGGCTCCGTTGCTGATTGCGTTGCTCTCCCAGGGGCGATCGGCGTTGTCGGTCACGCTGCGCTACGTGCTTGCCCTGGTGCCCGGGCTCTATCTCGGTGCTGTGCTCTGGTGGCAACGGCACCCGGGGGTCTGGTCGAAGTTGTGGCTGCGTCGCTGTTGGACCGGGGCCCTGTCCCTTGGCCTTGTGCTCACGCTGGTGGCTAACCCGCATCGCACCTTTTCGGCCGTGATCCCCGACAGTTTTTCCCCTTGGGCCTATGTGTCACCGCAGCAAATGCTGGACCGCCGCCAGGCGGCTTCACAGGCTGTGGCGCTGATTCCAGCGGATGCCAGCGTTGCTGCGGATACGCCTGTGCTGCCGTTGTTGGCCCAGCGGGAGGCGGTGATTCGTTTCCCTCGGCACGCTCACTACCGCGATCGCCAGGGACGCGTTCAACCGGTGGACTGGGTTGTGGCTCTGCCGGGTTACTACACGCCGTTGGCTGAGGTGTTCAAGGGTTCGCGCAACAAACAGCAGGCCATTCGGCGGGAGCTGACGAATCTCAAGGAGTCGGGTGACTATCGCTTGGTGCATTGCCACGGCGGGGCTGTTGTTCTGCAGCGGCAGGGGCTCGACACAGCTCCAGGCCCGATGGCCAGCTCCGACAGGTCCAGTTCCTGTCCTTGGCTTGAGTAAGCAAGCTCTTTTGAACCTTTCGGCTCGATCCCCAGCCCGGGTCACTGGGATTGAGCAGCAGCACGTTCCAGGCAGCAGCGTCGTGGGGCATGCTCTGCTTTTTTTTGGGGAAGCTGATGGTGGTGCGCTGGCTGAGCTGCGGCACCAGATAGCTGGTGGTGAGTACCGCGTCCTCTTGTTGGATCAGGGCCTTGGCCTCTTGAACGGCTTGCATTTGGGGCAGTCGGGCCAGGTAGGGCCCGGTGAAGAACCAGGGCTTGGCCAGTGCCAGCCAGCAGGCAACGGCCCAGCACAGCATCCAGGGAAAGCCTCGTTGTGGTTCGGGTTGCCGCCGTAGCCCATCGATGCAGGCCACCACGGCCACCATCGCTAGGGGCAGGCTGTAGTGATGCACCAGGGTGCGATAGCTGGCAGAGGCAGAGAGCAGATTCACCAGCACCAACGGCAGCCCGATCAGCAACGTGCTGAGGGAGGCCCGTCGCCACAGGGCGATGCAGGGCAGGCAAAGCAGCAGCAGATATTCCGCTCCTCCGCCCCAATCCAGGCCACTGAGAACGGTGGTTGGATCGCCACCTAAATGGCTGAACATGCGTGATGCGGCCTTGGGCCCTTCGCCGTTCCGCAGCAGTGGATAGAGCCAACGGCTGAGGATGAGCAGCCATCCGCCGCTGAGGCCGCCCGCCGCCAGGCTCCACCGCCAACGCCGGCGCCAGGCAAGATTGATGGCAATGCCGGATGTGATCAGCACTAGGCCATCGCGGCAGCCCAGCATCATCAGCAGCAAGCCAAACCAGAGCCGGGGGCGATTGCTGCGCTCGGCCCAGATCGCCAGAGCGAAGGCGGGCATCACCCAGGTTTCGGGATGGAAATCAAACAAAGCCGCGTTGAATACCACCGGCTGCAACCACCAGAGGCTGCAGATCAGCCAGCAGCGTCGGCGGGTCAGTCCCGCCTGCTCCGCCAGCCACCAGATCGGCAGCGCTGTGAAGCTCAGGGCCAGGGCCTGACTGCCCAAGAGCCAATGCAGGCTGGGCAACATCCGATAGGCCCCCCCGGCCAAATACAGCATCCAAGCTCCGTGGTCGGCCAGCACATGCACCTGCTCCATCGAGGAGATCGGTGCGGCTTCCGATCCGATCAGCCAGGCCCATTGGTCGAACAGTCCAAGGTCGTAGGCATTGCTTTGGAGCAGGCCATGCCGTGTCGCCGCGACACCCCAGAGAAGCAGGCCCAGGCCTGCACTCAAGACCACCAGCAGCTGGGGGCAGCCAGGGGGGAGCGAGGGATGGGATTCAGCCCTGGGGGTGGAGTTCATCAATCGGAATCAGGTAGGTCTGGCTGCGCGGGTCCACCCAGGCGCCGGGGCTTGCATCCACCATCTCCCGCAGAATTCGTTGCCGCTGCTCCGGCATCGGCCGGTAGGTCTTGTCCCACACGAAGCTGCCGGCGAGATGGCTGGCTCCGGCCTTCTTCCAGCGCTGGATCCGCTCCGGTGTGAGTTGCTTGCTGGAGATCAGCCAGCCCTGACGGCGGGCCAGGTTGAGCAAGGTTGGATCTGTGCTGGTGACACTCACGATCCGTGCGTCGATCGGCAGATCCCTGCGGATGGTGAGGGCTAGGGGCATCCATGCCTGACGTTGGCGATGCTCCACGGCCCAGTAATCCAGCGAGAGCACCGTGAGGCTCACCACCAGGGCAAGGCTGAGCAACAGCCGACGTTGCCAGCGGGGGCGCTTTTGTTTCCAGGTCTGCCAGCCGAGGCCGATGAGCGGAGAGCTGAACAGCAGCAGCGGCAGCTGGTAGTACTCATGAATCGTGCTCGAGCGCATGGTGGCGATTGTGCAGAGCAAAACGCCCAGCAGTCCGCTGATGGCGATCTGTCCGCCACCGCTGCGCCAACTCGCCCTGAGGCCGAGCAGCAGGAAGGGCACTCCCACCAGTGCCAGGAGACGCAGTCCAATCCGCAACAGCAGGTTGATCCAACCGTTGAGGTCCAACAGAAGACTGAGGCTGCTGCGATCGGCTCCCGACCCCCAGAACCCAAAGCTCAGGCCACTGGCTTGTCCCAGTTGATGGGCATGCCAGTACCAGCAGGCGATCGCCCCAAGGCTGGTGCTGATGTAGAACCAGAACCCCGGATGCCTCAGCAGTCGCATCAAGCGACTGAGCAGGGTTTGCCAAGGGGTGGCATGGTTCTGGGGGACAGTGCTGAGTTGCACCATCAGCAGGGGAAGCCCCAGCCAGAGCAGGGGAATCACCTTGATCAAGCCTGCTGTGGTGAAGCAAAGCCAGCTCAGGGCTAGAGCCCACGGCAATCGTTGTTCACGCCAAAGGCTCAGGCTTTCCAGGGCCCCTGCGGCACAGAGCAGCAACAGGGCTTCGGCTTGGAAGGCGCGCCCGAAATACACCCCCAAGGGTGCGATGGCAAAGGCCAGGCCTGCCCACCATCCGGCTTGGGGGCTAAACCAACGCCGGCCGAGTCGCATCACCAGCCAGATGGTCAGCCCGCTGCAGAGCACCGACAGACCGCGACCCAGCCATTCCTGCACGCCCATCAGGGTGTAGAGGCGGCTCACCAGAAAGGGGTAGATGGGAAATTCCGACTCCACAAAGCCGGCACTGGCCCCACTCCAGTCGATCTGAGGCAGCCAGATCGGTGTGCCCGCCTGGCTGAAATGCCTAGCCATGGCTGCCGTGTCGGCCTGCCGCCAGCTGTGAATGCCGAGCACCGGCATCCAGATCTGCACCAGCCTCAGCAGGCTTCCCAGGCCGATGGGCAGCCAGGCCGGCTTAGGGGCTATTCCAGACAAAGCGGGATGAAGCCGCATAGTTCCAGACGTAGACGACAACAATGCCCGCCAGTTGGGCCCAGAGCGCATGGGCCTGGATCAGGGTGTAAAAACTGGTGGCCAGGCCGACGTTGGCAAGAGCAGGCAGGGAGGCCACCAGCAGGAACTTCAGCAACCCCCGGATCAGGTGCCGTCCGCTCTGACGCCGATCGCGAAAAGTGAGAGCGTTGTTCACCAGATAGTTCGAGCTTGCTGCTGTGATCACGGCCACTGGCAGAGCCTGCTGAAACGAGAGGTTGAGCAGGCCCATCAGCAGAGCGGTGGACATCAGCTGAACCACCACACCCGAGGCGCCAACAAGCCCGAAGCTGATCGCCCGGCGCGGCAGCAGCCGCAGGGTTGCGGTGTGAATCAGGGACACCACGAAGTCCCAGAGGATGGCGAGGTCGAGCTTGGAGTTGCCATGCAAACGCGGTTGAAAGCTCAGCGGGATTTCACCCACCTGCAGGCGGCCGCCGCTGATCGCCAGGAGCTCGTAGAAGAATTTGAAGCCGTTGACGTCCACCTGGCGCACCAGCGGTAGACAGCTGTTGAGCCGCAGCACCATGAATCCGCTCATGCAATCGGTCAGGTGCCTATAGGACCTTGGAAGACTCCAACGGGCCAGACGGTTGGCGAGGGTGGAACCATCGGTGCGTCGATCACTGAGGCCGCGAATTTCGGAGTGGTCCAGGAATCGGCTCCCCGCGACCAAGTCCAGGTCGTCGCGTTCCAGCAGCTGCACTGCCTGCCCAACGGAGCTGGGCTCGTGCTGGCCATCGCTGTCCATCACCACGGCGGTGGAATAGAGGGCTGCGATGAGTCCTTCTTTGATGGCGCTGGCGAGTCCGGAGCGTCCCACCCGCTGAATGATCCGGATCCTGGGGTCCTGACGGGCCAGGCTGCGGACCAGATCAGGGGTCCCGTCCCGGGAATCGTCATCGATGACCAGGATCTCGAGCGGATGATCGCTCCCCAGCCGCAAGAGTGATTCGATCACCTGGCGGATCGACCCACCTTCGTTGAAGGTGGGCAGCACGATGGACAGGCCGCTGTGGCTTGTCTGTCCTTCACGTTCCGCGGTGGACGACACAGTGCGCTCCAGTCGGGCTCAGGCTACCGACAGTCGGCCAGGGTCCATTGCCCTGTTTGGCCCTCGATGATGCAGTTCTCCTGAGGTTTGTCGCTGAGACGCCGACTCCTGCCACCTTTGAAACGCGGGATACGTTGTTCGGCGTACCAGTTCAGGCTGGGACGTTCGTCGTAGCCCTTCAGAGTTAACTCAGTTCCAGAGTTGTCTCGGGCTAAGGCCGCAACGGGTCGCACGGGCCAGCTTTCGTTGAGTTCCCACAACCACAGTGGGGAGTGAAACAGCAGGGCCAGAGCCGCCACATTGCCGCAGGCCAGGCTGATCACCCCGAGGCGCCGTTGACCCGGAGCGGCGGATCGCAGCCACCATCCGCCGCTACACCAGCCGAGACCCAGCACTGCCGCCAGGCCGCGATAGGGCGCAAGGCTGCTGCCGATGCTGCTGAAACTGCTCAGCCACAGCAGCAGAAGCAGCAGGCCGAGTCCGCACCAAAACGATGGAAGCTGCAACAGCAGCCAGCGGCAGGGTGGCCTTGGGCTGTCCGGTGAAACTGAAGACGAGGAGGGTCGCTCCACCAGCCAGACCAGCAGCGGCGCGCAGAGGAGGGCGATCGGCAGCCAGAGCGGGTGGCTGTACCAGGGAAGCTGGGTGCGTAGCGGCAGAACTGCTCCGGCCAGGGTGAGCAGGCTGGCCAGTGACCATCGTCCCCAGCGGCTCTGGCGCCACCTCCAGGCCCAGATCAGGGCAAAGGGCACCAGGGGCAACCAGGGCCAGCCCCCCTCCACGATTTCGATTACGGGGACTCGCCACCCCAGATCACTGCCTTCGCCTGCATCCAGCAGAACCCGTCCTGCGCCATCACCACCCCAGAGCCAGAGCGCCTCGGCCCCCCGGATGTGGGCATGCCAAAGATGCCAGCCCATTCCCGGTGCCAGGCCCAGCATGAACCCAGTGCAAGCCGTGGCACGGTTGTTCCAGGCTTTCCATTCCTGGCCCCAGATCAGCGCAAGGCCTGCGGCCACGGCCGAGGGCACCAGCAGGGGTGCCTTGAGCAGCAGCATTGCGCTGGCCATCAGGCCGGCCACCACTCCCCAGAGGCCGCTCCATCGGCGTTGGTTGAGTTGCAGCAATGCCAACCACAGCAGAGCCATGGCCGTCAGCTGCGTGCCATCCAGCATGGCCAGGCGTCCGTGCCGGGCCACTGGGAGCAGCGATAGCAGGATCACACTGGTGGCGATGGCGCTGGAGCGATCCCCAGGTCGCAGCGTCCATTGCAGCCAACCTCCGAGGGGGACCACCAAGCAAGACAGCAAGGCCGGCGCCAGCCGGATGGTCCACTCCGAGGGGAGCTGGTTGGGCTGCGTCGTCGCGCCGATCACCAGTGCGATCAGGCTGTGCAGTCCTGGTGCCTTGTTGAGGTACGGCGCGCCCCAGAGGGTGGGCAGCAACGGGGCTTCACCGAGTCCGTGGCGAAGTTCTAGGGCCACCCTTGCCACGGTGGCCTCATCGAAGTCCCGTAGGGGGAGATCCCCGAGGCCAATCAGCGCCAGAACGGCAGCGACAAAGCCGAGACCAATCAATGCGATCGAGGGGGCTGGTTCAGGAGCTGAGCCGGAGCGCATGGGTGCTCCTCATCGCATCAAAAACTGAGTATGGTCCGGGTGTTCAGGATGCAGCGACGTGGAGTGGTGAATGCTTCCTTTGGGAAGCGAACACAATTCCGAAGGCGTGGCCGGCATTCACAATCCTTCAGGAGGAGGTGTCCATGATTTCCAGTTGTTTGATTCAGGGTCTGCTGATCGCGGAGAACGCCGGCTGAACGGCGCCTTCTGACTGATCATCCGGTTCCGCGGCAAAAGCGGACCCGGCGAGAGCCCCCGTTCGGTTTACCGGACGGGGGCATCGTTTTTAAGAGCCCTCTGCTCGGCCCAAACAGTCGTCGTTGATACATGTCGATGTAAAGACCGGCACAAGTCGACTTGGATGTTCGATGGTTGCCTCTCAAAATCTGGAAATGGCGTAGTTGCGCCTATTTCCTGTGTGAGGAATTCAATGAAGCTTTTCCAGCAACTGCTGGTGGCTCCTGCCGCCCTTGGCCTTCTGGCCAGTGGCGCTAATGCCGCCGAGCTGAACATCAACGGCGTTTCTGATTACGCGGCTTCCGCTGATCAGGTGACCAGCGTCACCCAGTTCTCCGACGTCTACCCCACCGA